>JBDROD010000239.1:0-4803 GCA_043810415.1 Candidatus Zixiibacteriota bacterium
TTTGAGCTCAAGGTGAAGTTATCGTCAAAGAAGGCTATCGCCCGGTACCCGTATTTTCTCTGCAAGAGTTCCAACTCCTCCATCACGTTCTCCACCGAGCGGGTGCGCCAGGTTCTTCCGAAAAACTGGGAACAAGCACAGAAATCACAGTTGAAGGGGCAGCCCCGGGAGGTCAAAGCCGCAGCTAATAAGCGACCGTTAAGCCGGGTGGTATAGCGGTGTAAGGGCAAAAGCTCCCGAGCCGGTAAAGGAAGCGAATCTAAATCCTGGATTAAAGGTCTTGACGGGGTGCGAACCACCTCCCCTTCCTTTAAAAACGAAATCCCTTTCACCTGATCAAAGGAATTCCCCTCCTCTAAGTGCTGCACCAGCTCCAGCATGGTCTCCTCCCCCTCCCCCCGGACCACAAAATCAAAAAGTCCGGTTTGGAGAGCTTCGGAATCGAAGAAGGTCACGTGTTGTCCTCCGGCTATCACTCTCCTTTTTTTCTCCTTGGCGGCTTGGGCGATTTTCAAGGCAATGGGATAACGCATGGTGTCTACCGAAATCCCCACTGCATCATACTCTGCATAAGGTAAGGAGTTGTAATCCCCTCCCTCTACATTCAGATCCGCTATCTTAACTCGATGTCCGGCTTTCAGCAGAACGGAAGCGATATAAGCCAAGCCCAGGGGTGGGGTTTTCAATCTGAGAAAGTGGTAGATGCTTCCGGCTGGTGGATTGATAAGAAGGATTCTCAACGGTTCAACCTCCTCGGCAGATGCTATTGGCCCGGATAGGTGGTTTTCTAATTCCTTTTAGTCGGCTGAAGAATTAATCCGCCTTTTTGAAATAAATTCAATGCTTATTTGCTTTATATATATGAACTGGATAATCTCAAAATTTCCGATTATGAGAATCTGGTATTATATAAGTTCAATCCACTATATATGTTAAAAAATACGACAGGGTTTACAATTTGGCAACAAAAAATTGAAGAATTTAAGGTTGACAAACCTTTTCGGAGGGTTTATTTTTAAATTCGAGCAATAGCCCAACATTTAAAATCTGTGGAGGTTAATATGAGAGGAGTCAACAAGGCGATTTTGATCGGAAACCTGGGAAAGGATCCGGAGATGCGGTATCTTCCCAGCGGACAAGCGGTAGCGAAATTCTCTTTAGCCACAAATGCCAAACGAAAGGATAAAAACGGACAGGCTCAGGATATAACCGATTGGCACAATATCGTCACTTTTGGCAGAACTGCGGAAGTGTGCAATCAATACCTGAAGAAGGGCAGCCCCATATATGTGGAAGGGAGAATCCAGACCCGATCATACGACGACAGGGACGGAAACAAGAGATGGATAACCGAAATCATCGCCCTAACCATTCAGATGTTAGGGAGAAAAGGAGAGCCGGAGGAGGAAGTTCCGGAGGAGATGGAAGAACCTCTGGTGGAGGGGAGTAAATCCGGGGACGAAGACATTCCTTTTTAAAGCTGTAGCGCTTTTGATCTTTTAGCCAAAAGCCATCGAAATCGATCTTTCAAGGTCGGAGGAATCCAACCACTACATGATAGCGGTTTGAGTCATCCAACCTTAATTTTTGAATTTTGAATTTCTAAAATGCCCTTCCAGCGTAAGGCTGCTTTTGCCTGTATACTGCTCCTCTTATCCGATTTCGTTGTATATCTTTATACTCAAGCCCCGGCCGTACAGTTCATCGACTCGGGTGAGTTGGCAGTGGTGTGCAAAACCTTGGGGATCGCTCATCCCACCGGTTACCCTCTCTATACCCTCATAGGCAGGTTGTTTACCTTACTACCAGTCAATGATGTAATATTCCAGGTGAATCTTTTCTCTCTTCTTTCCGTTTGCCTGACAAACCTTATCCTTTTCTTCATCATTTTGAAACTCGCCCGGGAGAAATCAGATCTCTCCATCTGGACTGCTTTCTTAACCTGCCTTGTCTTTTCCTTTACCCCCACCCTGTGGGATCAAGCCACATCCAACGAAGTATATGGTTTGAATATCCTTAGCTACGCCTTGGTTATTTTTTTGATCCTCACCTGGAGGGAAAGGTTTCAAAAAAGAAGAGAATCGAATATCCTTTACCTGTTGGTATTTGTCTACGGTTTAAGCTTTGGCAATCACATGATGATCGTGCTGTTGCTTCCCGCCGTAGTTTTCCTACTGCTGTCTTATGAGAAGAGAGCTTTTTTTGATCCCCCGAAATTATTATCCTTGATCCTTTTTTTTATAATCGGAATCTCCATATATTTATATCTTCCCCTCCGCTCGGCTCAGAATCCGCTTCTGGATTGGGGCAACCCGGAGAATTGGTCTGCATTCATAAGACACGTCTCCGGCTGGCAATATAAGGTCTGGATGTTTTCCGCCTCTTTCGAGCAGGCATTTTCCAATCTGGACAAATTCGTAAAATTGTTCTTTAAGAATTTCCCGCTGTATCTCCTCCCTTTTACGATGTTGGGCATGTGGAGATTCATAACCCGGGACCGAAGGTTTTTCTTTTTTCTGCTTTTCATATTCTTCTTTGTCTTAATTTACGCCGTCAACTATTCCATACCCGATTTGGATCCGTTCTTTTTGGGCTGCTTTCTGGTCAACGTCATTTTAGTGGGGAATGGATTATACTTAGCTTTTGAAAAGTTGCAAAAAGTGAAACTTCATGGAATCATAGCCACCGGTATAATTCTTCTCTTTATCCTTTTCCCTTTGATCTTGCTTAAAAAGAATTACTTCGAGCAGGATAAAAGCCAAAGTTATTTTTCCTACGATCTTAACTCAAATATCCTCCGGTCTGCCAGAAAGGATGGTTTGATATTAACCCAGCTGTGGGGACATTACTCTCCCTGGCTTTATCTGAGATACATCGAGTTCCAACGACCCGATCTGATTGTTCTCTCCAGGGATTTACACTTCTACTCCTGGTATGCTGATTATATCAGACGGAATTATTCCGAAACATTCCGCAATTCGGAAGACTTAATCGAGTCTTTCGAAAAAGAAGTATCGAGATTTGAAAACGGGGAATCTTATAATATGGATGTGATCCGGGAGAAGTATATAAGCATGCTGAATGGTTTTCTATTGAGGAATTTGAATCGTAGACCCGTTTATGAGAACCTAGTCGGCGAGCAGGAGATTGGTAATATGCTGGTTAAAATACCGGAGGGGTTAATCTATTCCATGAAAGATACCTTGGCTTATTACCCGTACGATTTTCCCGACTTCCGGCTCCGGGGGGTTGTCAATCAGAACATATACAAAGATGAGCGCACCCGGTTATTTCTGCTTCTCTATCCCATCATGATCCGGGAGAGGATCAAGTATCTGGAGCAATTCGGAATGATTAACGAAGCCGATGCTTTGTCGGAAAAATACAAAAGTATTTTGCGGAAATAATCGGATGAATTAAAGGATATAATGATTCAAGGTATGACAGGAAACTCGTGAATACTAAAGTCAAAATCCTTTCAGCCCTGCCGCTGATTTTTATTCTCGATCTGATAGTCTATATACTTACCCTCTCCCCCACTCTTCAATTCATCGATTCCGGAGAATTGGCGGTGGTTTGCAAAACCTTAGGTATAGCTCATCCTACCGGCTATCCTTTATATACTCTTCTGGGAAGACTTTTTTCACTGCTGCCTTTGAAGTATATCATCTTCCGGGTAAACTTCATGTCGCTTTTTTTCATCTGTTCGACAAATCTGATTCTTTTTTCCATATTTCTTGTTCTGGAAAAGGACCTTAAGAAAAGAAATGAGAAACTCGTTAATATGGATATCTGGTCGGCTTTTTTAGCCACACTCATTTTCTCTTTTACCCCCACGCTTTGGTCCCAAGCCACCTCTAATGAGGTATATGCGCTCAACGTTCTCTTTTTTGGGTTGATCATCCTGTTGGTTTTGATCTGGAAGAGAAGGTGGAAGGAGTACGGGGGCGATAAAATCTTCTATCTTCTGATATTTGTATATGCTTTAAGCTTTGGTAATCATATGTCCACCCTCCTGCTTCTGCCTGCTTTGATCTTCATATTCATTTCCACTTACGGAAAAAACCTTTTCCAACCGGAAAGATTGATTCTGATTTTTGGTTTATTTTTTCTGGGACTCACCATCTACATCTTTCTTCCTATCCGCTCCTCTCAGAATCCGGTTATGGATTGGGGTAATCCTCAGAGCTGGGTTACATTCAAAAGGCAGGTGACCGGGTGGCAATATCAGGTCTGGATGTTTGCCGAGTCGACCGATACCCTGGTAGCCAATTTAAAGAACTTTATCAAGCTTTTCTTTCATCAATTCCCCTGGTATCTTTTGCCTCTTTCCCTCTTGGGGATATACCGGCTTTTTGTTCATGACCGAAAGGTTTTGATCTTCTTCCTCATCTTCTTCCTGGTCAACGTGTTCTATGGCATCAATTATGTGATTCCGGATATCGATCCTTATTTTCTGGGCGCTTTCCTGGTTAACGCGGTCTTCATCGGGTCCGGTCTTAATTACATTTTTCGGATAATCGAAAATTCCAGATTGCAGAAATCTATCTCAAAAGCACTAATCCTCCTATTTATCCTTCTTCCTCTGGTTCTGCTTAATAAAAACTATTTTCAGGCGGATCGAAGCGGGGATCATTTTGCTTATGATTTTGCATCCAACCTCATGCGATCGGTCAAAAAGGATGCCGTCCTTATGACCAACGTATGGGATCACTATTCTCCCTGGCTTTATTTGAGATTTGTGGAGCTGAAGCGACCGGACTTAAGCTATCTGGACGTCGAGCTTTGCCGCCGCTCCTGGTA
>JBDROD010000240.1:0-14544 GCA_043810415.1 Candidatus Zixiibacteriota bacterium
AAACGCACATGGGCATGTTATTTTTCCCAAAACTATGACACCGGTGATGCGGTTAGAATCCAAATGATTGTCTCATAATAGAATTTATGCTTTGCTAAAACTGTTTCGTATTAAAATAACCTGAGATATTGAGAAAAGGGATGGTTGATATTAATATGCTAAGCTACAGATAATAAAGAGGCAGTCAAATAGGATCATTCTGATCCATAGACAAAGAATATCAAACCAAGGGAAGCCCTAATTCAATTTGAGGTTCTTCATTTCATTCAGAATAGTATGATGATATTCTTAGGGTTTTAGCACCTTTAAAGCACAAAGAGATACGATTTTGACTCAAGCCATAGACAAAAGAAGACAGGAAAAAGTCAGGGTGGCTTTCAGTTCTCTGTTAGCTGCCGTTTTTCTAACCCTCACCAAATTAGTTGTAGGTTTAATGACTCACAGCTTGGGGATACTATCTGAAGCTGCTCACTCTGCCTTTGATTTGGGAGCCGCTGCCATCACCTATTTTACTGTTAAGATGTCGGATAAACCGGCGGATGAGGCTCATCATTACGGACATGACAAGTTTGAGAATTTCTCTGCTTTCATAGAGGCACTTTTGCTTCTGATCACCTGCGGATGGATCATATATGAGTCCTTTAAACGTCTCATCTTTAAATCGGTGGAAATCCAGGTTACCCCGGTTAGTTTCGCGGTGATGATTATTGCCATATTGATCGATTTCTCCAGATCTAAGGTTCTTTCCAAGGTAGCTAAGAAGTACCAAAGCCAGGCACTTGAGGCAGATGCTCTTCATTTCCGAAGTGATATCTACAGTTCCTCGGTGGTCATCCTGGGTTTGATCTTCGTCAAGCTCGGATTTCCGATAGCCGACCCTCTGGCAGCCCTGGGGGTGGCGGTCCTGGTGATTTATGCTTCAATCAGATTGAGCAAAAGAACGGTGGACATCCTTCTGGACCGGGCACCTGAGGGGTTGGAGCAAAAGGTCAGGGAGGTGGTGGAGGGGATTCCCGAAATCAGCTCCGTCTCCAGATTAAGGCTCAGAAAAGCGGGCAGCCGTTATTTTTTGGACATGAATATCCATGTGAAGAAGGATAGCTCTTTAGAGAAAGCTCACCAGATCACCACCCAAATCGAGGAGAAGATCGCCACCCTCCTCCCCAGTTCGGATGTGATAGTCCACACCGAACCGGATGAGGGCGGGGGTTTTTTGAAGGAGAAATCGGAGATCTTAAAGAACGGGCAGGATGAGAAGAAGATAGTGGCGGAGATTCTCAAACAGCATTTTGACGAGTTAGTGGAATTCCACGATTTATCCTTTACCCGGTCCGGGGATTCCAGATTAATCAATCTTCATCTGGTGATGCCCAAGGACGTGAAGATCGAGGATGCGCACAAGCTCTGCGACCACCTGGAACAGCATATCAAGAGCAGGCTGGGGGAGTCGAAGATATCCATCCATGTCGAACCCTGTGAAGGAGATTGTGACGACTGCGAGAAGGATTGTGAGAACAGAAGAAAACCAAGAAAGTAGCGAATGGAACAAATCAAAAAATCCTCCCTTGCTATTCGGCTTTTGTAATTCGAAAACAATACCAGGCGGGCAAATCCTTTTAGTCCATACTTCCGTCGAAAGCAAAAGCCTGCACCATCCCTTTAAGGATAATGCAGGCTTAATCAAAACCACATTTTCGGTTTCTATCTTAGGTTTATTTTTTGACCTGATGCATCTCCATGGTTCTTTCCGTTATCATACCCTTCAGGTTCTCCTGGGCGAGCATAAGATCCATCATCTCCGCGGCTTTGGTCGGGTCCATCACCAAAGATTCCTTTATCTGATTCATGCTCTCCGGATCGTTTTCCACCATTTCAAGCAATTTGGCTTTGGTTGCCGGGGTGTCCCACATCTGCTGCATGATCATCGCGGACATCTGCGGATCAGCCATCATCTGCTTCACCGCATTCTCCCGGCTGCAACTGGTGAGTATGGTCAATAAAACGATACCAGCTAAAACCAAAGAAAACAAAAATATTCTTTTCACTAACTTTCACCTCCTTCCGGCTGTTAAATTATATTCCCTTTGCCTTAAGTTTATTTCTCCAGCCAGCATTGTCAAGCAAATTTTAATGCGATTTCAGATAAAATACTCTGGTAACCATTGGAGTGTTCACCTTTAGGCGAGCCATTTGAAAGCAAGAATATTCACAAACTATTAAGGGCAAGCTGAAATTTGGCACTACTTTAGAGGGATCGGAGTGAAGGAGAGTACGAAGATGACCATTGCCAGCCAGCCGATCACTTTGCGCTTGGGATCCAACGGGAGTTCGTCATTCAAAGTCGGCGGGTGGCCGATTTTGATTAATAGCACAAGCACTACCCATACATACCAGCCGGACCAGAGAAAGTATCCCAGCGGAATTAGAGCAAATGTCGCCAGAAGGGCGATCTTTCGCTGGGTTTTCCCCAATAAGGCATAGACGATGTGACCACCATCCAGCTGTCCGATGGGAAGAAGATTGAGCATGGTGACCAAAATTCCCGCCCAGCCTGCAAAGGCAATGGGGCTTAAAACAACGGTATGTCCCATGGGAATATTTTTCAACACCACCCAGGATAGAAATTTGAATATCAGCGATTCTCCCAGAGTAAACCCTTCGCCGGGAATCTCTGGGACCACCTGGGAATGGGAGAGACCCACCACCACCACAATGACAGCGACAACAAAACCTGCGATGGGACCAGCGGCACCGACGTCCAGAAGATCTCTCCGGTTCTTAAAAGGTGATTTGGATCGGATCACCGCTCCAAAGGTTCCAAAAAGAGTGGGACCGGGAATAAAATAGGGGAGGCTGACATTGATCCCGCTTTTTCTTGACTCGATATAATGTCCGAACTCATGAAAGAGCAAAATTAGAAGCAGGGGGATGGCAAAGGAGGCTCCTTTATAAATTAGCAAAGGATGGCTGAGCGGATTGATATTTTCCATCAACGCACCGGCCAGAAGGGTGGTGATCACGGTCAAGGCAAACAGGATGATATTGGTCCAGGGAATTTTGTTTTCGGCTCTTTCGCTTTCCTTTCTGATATGCACCAGAAAAAAGAGGTGGGGCGGAGAGGTATCGAGCGGATCGAATTCCGCATAATAACCCAGAGGGGATAGCCTTTGGTTTATCCTCTCTTTCCAATCGGCTATTTGAGGATAGGGTGATGCTTTTAAGAAGATATCTTTTCTGGAATAGGTGATGGTTTGAATCTCTATGATGTCGTATATGGCATCTCTAACCATCCGGATCTGGTTCTGTAGCTCGCTTCTTCTTTTTTGCCACATGATTTATCCATTTTTAAATTTTCCCCTACTCCTAATCCTATGGATTTTCGATGTCCCCCTCTCCTGTTTATGGAGAGGGAGATTTAAGGGGGATAGGTTAATAAGTCATGATCCTTTCAATCGTTCTCTGATTTCAATCTTGCGGAAGAGTCTTTCTCAGAGATTCTCTTCTCCAACTCCTTCAATCTTTCTTCCAGTTTTTCTTTAGAGATAGTCTGATCCAGGTTCAAAAGATATATCTCGAAATAATAATTCGGCTCCCCCTCCCGTTTAGCCGAGAAAACTATTGATTTTCCGTCCGGTGAAAAGGAGGGGTATCTTTTGCTGCCGCCGTCATAGGTCAATTTCATCAGGTTCGTGCCGTCATCGTCCATCAGGTACAAATCCTCCTCCTCCGGTTGGCCGGAAACGAAGACGATCTTTTTCCCGTCCGCGGAGAAGGAGGGGAAATAACAATCGGTTTTCCGATCAGTAAGGCGGGTCAATTCCTCTTTTTCCGGGTCCAATAAAAAGACTCCTCTGGTCTCGTAACCGGCATGCAACAGGATTTTCTTTCCATCCGGGGAGAAGCTGGGATAATAAGGGAGTACCATCTCCTGTGGCCGGGTATACAAGCCGATTTTTTCGTTCCACGATTCTTTCATACAGAGGTTTTTGGTTTCTCCCGTGTTCAAATCAAGCTTATGAATGGAGCTTTCTCCACCCGGGCGGTCACTCAAGAATATTATCTCGTTGTCATCAAAAGAGAATGAGGGTAACGCGTCATAGGTAGGATCGTGGGTTAATCTTCTTACCTCACCTGAGCTTAGGTTTTTCAAATAGATATCCCGGTCGCAATTGAAGCTGGTATCCCCGGTGCGGGGAGGTGAGTTTTCCTTTTCGTATACGAGGTAATTTCCGTCGTGGGAAAAGCGGGCGAACCGCTCGGAGGTCTCCTGCTCCCCTGCTGGTGAAAGACAAATCCGGTTTTTCCCGTCTAGATCCATAACCCAGATCCGGCTCCTCTTCAGCTGGATTTTCTTAAGACCGTAATCCTCCAAATAATAACTGGTATCGGAATAGAACAGTATATTCTTTCCATCCGGGGAAAAGCTGGGAGCATCGTCAAAAAGAAGATCGTTGGTCAAACGTTTGATTTTAAATCTTCCTCCGGTCATCAGGGCAATGCTGTCCAAAAACTTCTGATCCCGGCTCTCCTTCAAAACAAACAGAAACTCCGATATGGCGGGGAGCCGATTCTCCTTTTCCCAGGCTGCTTTTCCCTGTTCGAATTTGGTCCTGCACAAAAGCTCTTTTACTTCCCGGCTCTCCGGATTCAATTTAAGACCTGTTTGGCATTCCTCTTCAGCCAGATGGTAGACTTCAGTTTGAAAGTAGGCCTGAGCCAAAAGCAGATGAGCCAAAAAGTCGTTTCCGTCGTTCTGGATGGCCAAAAGAAGCGGATAGATGGCCGATTCGGGCTGGTTCTCCTGAAGATATCCTTTCGCTGCTTTAATACATTCCTCTCTGGTAGAGTCTTTTGAAATCCTATGGGAAGTTCCCATAGGATGAATCAAGATGAATATGGCTAATCCGATAACACCAGTAATCAGAATGGTAAATAACCGGCTCCTTTTCATTTTCATAACATAGAATATACGAAAAAAGAGAAATAACCGGGATAAAAAGATCAAAGGATCTAATGAAAAGTAAAACAGGATACCCGGAAAAAAGCTTGGAAAAAAACTCTTGGAAAATCTCATAGTTATGTGTATAAAGATAGGGGCAGTCAAGAGCTTAAAAAAGGGAGAGAAAAGATGAAGGACAGACTGGACGAGGAGAACCAAAAATTAAAGCGGGCGGTGAAGGAGCTTTCCATTCTTAACGAGATCGGAGCAGCGATCAGCTCCACCATCGGGGTGGATAAAGTAACGGAGCTGATCATGAAAAAATGCATCATGCATATCGGAACGGAACAGGGGACCATCTGGCTGATGAGCAAGGAGCAGGAGGTGAATCCCCTGAAGACCTTCGTGCGGGTCACCGATGCTACCATTGCCGGACTCCCTTACAGACTGGGAATCAACCTGGTGGGTTGGATGCTGAAGAGCCAAAAGCCGCTTTTAACCAACAACCTCAGCCAGGACGAGAGATTCAAAGGCATAGACAAGGAGTCTTCCCAGATAAGGTCGCTTTTAGCCGTCCCTTTGACCCTCAAGAATAAGATCATCGGCATCATCTGTCTTTTTAACAAAAAGGATAACTTGGAATTCACCCCCGACGACCAGAGGCTTCTGTCCATCATCGCCATCCAGTCCGCGCAAACCATAGAAAATGCCCGGCTGTATGAGGAGGAGCGCAAGCTTTTGGTACTGGAGGAGGATCTCAGAACCGCCCGGAGTATTCAACAATCGCTTCTCCCCAAGGGGAATCCGAAGCTCCCCGGTATAGAGCTGGTGGGGCTTTCCATGCCGGCCAAGGAGGTGGGGGGAGACTACTACGATTTCATCCCCATCGACGAGGCTCATTGGGGCATTGTCATTGCCGACGTTTCGGGCAAGGGGACCCCCGCGGCTCTCTTGATGTCGAATCTTCAAGCCTGTTTAAGGGGACAGGCCGTAATAAACCGAAGCGTGAAGGATACGGTGACCAAGGCCAACATCATGCTTTCCCGATTCATGGACCCGGGCAAGTTCATCACCCTTTTTTATGGCATCCTGAATCTTGAGGACAAAACCTTCACGTACACTAATGCCGGTCATAACTTCCCCTTTCTTCTGGATAAAGAGAGAGAGGTAAAAACGCTGGAGAAAGGAGGGATGGTTCTGGGGATATTGAAGGATGCAGTATATGAAGAGGAGACGGTTCAGTTGGAACCGGTAAATCTTCTGCTTATGTATACCGACGGAATAACCGAGGCGGTCAATGCCGAAGAGGAGATGTTCGAAGAGAAAAGGCTGCTTGCGCTTTTGCAAGACAACTCCTCACTTTCCGTCCAGCAGCTCTCCGATAAAATAGTCGAGGAGGTTCTTCAGTTTTGCGGCACCACTCCCCAGGCAGATGACATAACCTTGGTATTAATGAAAACCTCCGTGCTTTAGGTTTTTCAGATTTCCAAGTTTCCTGCATATTTTGGGTACAAACCGGATTTTTCGTATTTCTAAAAAACCCCTGGGGCGGGGTTTTTTTATATAATAAAGATAAGAATCATCGTAGAATATTCTTAAGTAACGAAAGGGGCGAATTAATGGGAATTAGAGGTTCTTTGAATTGTATAAGCAATTGAAAGGGAAAAGGTTTTTTGAACAGGGATAAATATTTCGTTTTCTCTTGACGGGAAGTCTCAGGTTATATATTTTGCTCAACATAAGATAGGAACTTATCTTACAACAGGCGTTCGAACATTACTGAAGATATTAATATTCAGCATCAAAAAGAAAGGTGAAAGAAATTGCTCGATCCCACTACCATACCGTCGGCTGACCCCACCGGACCCTTCAAGGGGACGGTGTATCAGATGATAAGCGAGATGGGCACTTTCGCCCAGTTTGTGCTGTTGATCCTGCTGGTCTTGTCCGTGATATCATGGGCCATTACTTTTCACAAGATCTTCCTTTATCGCAGGGTCAACTCCGAAACCGGGAGATTCCTCTCCATCTTCCGGAAAAGACGTTCTTTAAAGGAGGTTTACCTCTCCTGCGTGAGTTTGAAAAGAACCCCTCTTTCCCGAATGCTGGAAGCAGGATTCAAAGAGCTGGAAGAGATCGGCCGGACGGAGAAAGATCAGCATAAGGAGAGGGAAGCTCCCCTGGTGGTGGAGTTCGGACCAGGTCAAAAGAAAGATCGAATCGATGTGATCCGGATGACCCTGGAGAGGGTCGGCTCCGAGGAGATAAGCCGACTGGAAAAGAGTGTTGTATTTCTAGCCACCACCGGTAACATCAGTCCGTTTTTGGGGCTATTAGGCACGGTATGGGGGATCATGGACTCCTTTACCGCCATCGGGGTGAGAGGTTCCGCCAGCCTGGCGGTGGTAGCACCGGGGATAGCCGAAGCTTTGATAGCCACGGTGGTTGGTTTGGCGGTAGCCATACCGGCGGTGATGGCGTATAACTTTTTCAACAACCAACTGAAAGTCTACTCCACCCAGGTGGATAATTTTACGCTGGAGTTTCTTTCGGCGGTGAAGAAAGAAAATCTGGTAGAATAGCTTGTCCATCGTCGGTCGACCGTCGTCCGTCGCTAACCTAGGTTTCAAGCAACCGACAATCGACGACGGACAACGGACAATATAATATGGCTCGGAAGCGAACTTACGATACCTTACATGACATAAACGTCACCAACCTGGTGGATGTAGTGTTGGTGCTTCTGATCATATTCATGATCGCGGCACCCATGATGCAGAGCGGTATCGACATAAACCTGCCCCGGACCAAAGCCACCCAGGAGGATCTGGGAGAAGGGGTGGTGGTGACCATCACCAAGGAACAGAAGATTTACATAGACGAACGGGTCTCCAACCTGGATCGGTTCGAGGGAATTTTAAGCGACGTCACCCGCAAAAAGGAATCTAAGTCCGTCTATCTTAGGGCGGACAAAGACGTTCCCTACGGAATGATCGTGGAGGTGATCAGCAAGATAAAAAGCCTGGGCATTCAGGATTTGGGTTTGGTAACGGAGCAGACCAAATAAGAGAAAGCTGAAAAAAGTTTTATTCAGATGGCATCAGGGAATAGTTACAATTAAAAAGCTAAGGTTACGGTTACACATCGTTTTTCGTCGGAGGTTCTCGTTGATCTTTAAAACCAAAGACAAAACCGGTACTTAACCGAATTCTCAACCGCCGACGATAAACGATCTCAATACATACCTGTTTAAAGGACATGAAAAAAAGTTTAATCTATTCCGGCATAATACACCTGGCACTGATAGTTGGGATTTTTCTCTTCTCGCCTGCCTCCACCCGGTTGGAGGGTTACCCCACCATCTACCGGGTGGGATTGGTCAGCCTGCCGAGCGGAGGAAAAGGCGGGGGCAAAACGGCTGAGGGGACGGCTACTATGACCATAACCAAATCCAAACCCGATGAGAAAGGGGTAGCGGTAAAGGAATTTAACAAAACCCCCGTCAAGAAAAAGACCAAAAAGAGCACGGAAAAAGCAAAGGTACTTGCTTCCTCCCAAAAGAAGGAGGGGAAGGTTACCCAGAAAGACGATCTGGGAGCGGAATATGGTTTGGGCAACGGCATCAGCGCTGCTACCCTGGACGGAGGCGGGTTTGGTTCATCCTACTATCTGGCTTTGGTTTTCGGCAAGATAAGGGACGCGTGGGAGAATCCGGTGGAGACCTCCTCCACCTTGAGAGTAACCATATATTTCAAGCTGTTGAAAGACGGTCAGGTTTTGGATGCGCAGGTGGAGAAATCCTCGGGGATCGATCTGTTCGACCAATCCGCCCTGCGGTCGGTTCTCTCCGATGCCCCCTTTCCGCCCTTGCCGGTGGAATACACCGGGGAGTACCTGGGCATACATCTGGAGTTCGAGTATTTTCAATAGCCGGTGATTTTACAAAACAATCAAATACCACACACGTTGCATAGGAGCACGACTGTAATGATTTCAAACCTGCATCCCCCCGGGCTTAAAATCTTTTCGAAAATACTTTTCCCCCTATCTTTGATTATAATGCTTCTTTTCTTTTTAAAAGAGAGCGGATCATCCCAGACCGAAATCGAAGCCAAAATCAGCAAGGGGGCTATCAAATACATTGAGGCCATAGATATCGCAGTGATAGATTTCTCTCCCAAGGATTCGACTTACGCTTCCCAGATAACCCAGGTGGTGAAAGACGACTTGAACTACTCCCTCTATTTCCGGGTGGCGAAGGTCGATACGTTCGTGCTGACCATCCTGGGGAACGATCTTTATAATATGGACGGGTGGTATCAGTTGGGAGTCCAGTATCTTTTGGACGGAACGATCAAGATGGAGGAGGGGAAGCTGAAGGCGGAGCTGCATCTGGCGGATGTGGTGAGAAAAAAGGTGATCCGGAACTTCGAGGTAAAAGGCGAGGCGTCCAATCTCCGTGCCCTGGCCCATGCCATCGCGGACGAAGTGGTTTTCAATTTCACCGGGCAGAAGGGGATCTTCTCCACCCAGATCGCTTACGTCCACTGGGTGGACAACAACCGGGAGATTTACGTCTGCGATTACGACGGTTACAACCCCCGTCCCTTGACCAACGACCGCTCGCTTAACCTTTCACCGGTCTGGTCGCCGAACGGAAGCAAGCTGATCTACATCTCTTACAAAAACCACAATGTGGATTTGTGGATCGCCGATGTGAAATCCAGACAATGCCAGATCTTCACCTCCTACCCCGGATTGAATTCGGCGGCAGCCTGGTCGCCGGATGGCGAGTATGTGGCAGTGACCTTAACCAAGGACGGAAACGCCGAGATATATCTGGTAACCCCGGAGGGGAAGATGGTGCGCCGGCTGACCTTCGGCCGGGCTATCGACTCGTCCCCCTCCTGGTCACCCAATGGAAAAGAGATGGCCTTCACCTCCGACCGATCCGGCTACCCCCAGGTTTTTGTGATGGACACCGAAGGCTCCAATACCAGAAGGCTTACTTATATCGACGACATGGCCGACTCCCCCTGCTGGTCCCCCCGGGGAGACCGGATCGCATTTGTGATCCGCTCGGGGATAAAGTTCAACGTCTACACCATGGACATGACCGGTGAAAATCTGACCCGGCTCACCTTCGAGGGCTCCAATGAGAACCCGCACTGGTCTCCGGACGGGCTGCACCTGGTATTCAGCTCCAACCGGACCGGGAGAAACCAAATCTACACCATGAATTGGGACGGTTCCAACTTAAGAATGATCACTCCCGAGGGGGAAAATTATAATCCCTCCTGGTCACCCCGATTTTAAGGAGATTATTTTTTTTACAAATACAGTAATTTGTGCTTGCTTTTTTTTTGAAGATACCTTAACATAATGGATGATAAAATAAAGCCGATATTAAATTAATGGACTGAAGCGAAAATATAAACAAAGAAAAGTAAACCTAATACACTATAAGGAGGTGTTATATGCGGAAAGCGAGCGTTCTGCTTGCAGGGATTTTGGTCTTGTTGCTTTTTAGCTTCTGTGCCAAAAAGCCAAAGGTTCAACCGGAAGAGCCCAAACCTCCCACTACCCAGGAGCAGCCAACTACGCCCGAAACTCCGAAGGAAGAGAAAAGATTGGTAACCCAGGAGGATTTGCAGCCGATCTACTTTGATTTCGACAAATACAATCTCAGGTCCGGCGATCGGGAGATTCTGAACTTGAATGCGATGGTGTTGAAAGAGAATCCCACCGTCCGGATCAGGATCGAGGGTAACTGCGACGAGCGGGGCACGGTGGAATACAACCTGGCTTTGGGGGAAAGACGAGCCAGCTCTGCCAGAGACTATCTGATCAACCTGGGCATCGATTCGAATCGAATTTCCATCATCAGCTACGGAAAAGAAAGACCCCAGTATCCCGGACAAAACGAAGGAGCTTGGTCCAAAAACCGGAGGGACGATTTCGTCATCGTGTCACAATAGGCAAAAAAAACTTACGTATCCTTTAGCAGAACCGGGAGGGGTATTTTTCTAAGGATAAGTCCTTTCTTTAAAGCTGGTCTGCGGGGGATCATTCAAACAACAACCCCTTTTGTGGATGATAAGATTACCAAACACTTTAATTACTTCTTAATGAAAGGAGTAGGGTATGCGTAAAGCTTTCATTTTGTTTTTGGTGCTGTCAGTGGCTTTGCTGATAGCTGGCTGTTGCGAGAGGGCAACCATGCCCCCGGTGGTGGAACAGCCACCGGTGGTGACACCGGAGCCGCCTCCACCTCCGCCTCCACCTCCGCCGCCTCCACCCGAGGTGAAAGAGATCGTCCTGGAGCCGATCTATTTTGACTATAACAAGTTTGATTTACGCCCCGGCGATATAGCGATCCTTAAAAGAAACTTGGCCGAGCTGGAGAAGAATCCGGGAGCGGTTATTAGAATCGAGGGGAATTGCGACGAGCGGGGAACGGTGGAGTATAACCTGGCTTTGGGCGAAAAGAGAGCCAAAGCCGCCCTGGACTATCTGTTAAAGATGGGAATCGATCCCAGCCGGATTTCCACCGTAAGTTACGGTAAAGAGAGATCGATGGATCCGGGACATACCGAAGCCGCCTGGGCCAAAAATCGGCGCGACGATTTCGTCATCGTCAAGCAATAAACTATTCTTGGCCGGGAAAGTGATATCATTTTGATCCAAAGGGGGTAGATGAAAGCGTCTACCCCCTTTTGGTTCCGGTCCCATCTGGTTGTCAGGGAAAAAGAATCAAAAGCCCGAATCTAAGGGTAAAAGATTTTAAAAGGCATGGATCGAGAATAAAAATAAGGTAATGCTGAGCCCTCACTTCGAGGGAAGGGTTTGAGTTTTTAAACCCGACGGAAAGAAGGTAATCCAATTGACCAGATCAGGCATAATTCTTATCGGTCTTATATCGCTCTCTTTGATGTTCGCCGGCTGCGCTTCCCGCTGGCAGATGGATAAGATGAAGGATCAGATTGATCTTCAGACGGAGAGCAACCAGCGTCTGGAGGAGCGGACCGCCGAGATGGACAGTCTGCTTAAGGAGCAGTTCGATCTGACCAACCGCCTGAGAGCCGACTTGGCCGCCATCCTGGGGGGGATGGACCAGAGGATGGAGGTCGTGGAAAGCAAGCTGGAGGATTTGGGGCAGAGGTTCCCCGAGCTTTCCCGGAAGATGGATATGGTGAAGCAGAGTCTCTCCCCGGCGGCAGACACAGGATCGGTGTCGGATACCTCCGCGGTAAAGGTGAACGCCGATCCGCAAAAACTGTACGATGCCTCCTATCTGGATTTGACCAGGGGGAGTTACGATTTAGCCATCACCGGCTTTACCAGTTACTTAAAATATTTCCCGGAGACCGAGCTGGCCGGTAACGCCCAGTACTGGCTGGGGGAATGTTATTATGCCAAGAAGAACTTCACCCGCTCAGCCATAGAATTTCATAAGGTGTTGGAAAACTATTCCACCGGTGCCAAAGTCCCCAGTGCGCTGTACAAACTCGGACTGTCGTTGATCGAGCTGAAAAGCACCAACCAGGCGGAGAAATATCTCAACGAGCTGATGGAAAAGTACCCCAATACCCAGGAAGCCAAACTGGCGGAACAGAAGCTGAAAAAGATAAAGAAGTGATGATAAGGTTGATAGTTTTGAGTTTCGAGTTTTTAGGTTAAAGCCAAGATTGATAGTCAAAAGAATCTGAGTTAAGGGTTTGTCAAGAATTCCACTCGATGCGTTATATTACCCCCCATTCATTCCATTAAGCCCCCGGATATAAGACGATTCATTCCTTAGACAATCTACATCTTCAATGACCCGGTTTCTTCTTTTTTGACCGCTGGCTATCGATTGCTTACCCTCCTACACCACCGTCCTAAAAGCTGGATTGTAACCATCCCATTTCGTACAATATTCCTTTTGTTCGTAACGTTTTTCCTTTGTTCCCGCATAAATAGAATCTACTCTGTTCTCAGATTCAAAACTGGTTTTTCGTCTTAAATTTTCAATAAATGAACGCATCCTGAATTTTGATGTTCAAAAATGTAACAGGCCAAGTGTCCTTTCAATCCATTCTTTATATGAAACCAATTAAATGGCAATCAGTTACGGTTTCAAAACAAGGTGTGCATTTCTTAACAATTTTATGGATTTTCTGCATTTTTCGCTTGACAAACTAATTCGAATAAGTATATTTAGCATAGACGAGAAAGGTTCTCGTCACCGAGCAAAAGTAAACGGTTTTTATATTCCATCCTTAAATTTAATTCTCCTCTTCAAAAGGCGTTTTTTATGCCGATAAAGAGATAAAAGGATTTTTTTGTCTTTTTCTCTTCTATCCGGCGTATGAATGTCCTTAATTTCAAGCGCTATATTTGCCTTCAGGGACGAGGGACGAAAGGAGGCGATTTATTAACGAACAAAACCGGTTTGACTAACAAACCAAATGTATTAATGATTCAACCTTTGTTTTAAAGGAGAAATATAATGACCAAAAAACTATTCGTAGTTCTGGTCGTAGTTTCTGCAATGTTAATGAGTTTCTCGCTTGTGATGGCGGCTAAAGATGCCGGCATGAGACATACTCCCGACAAGTACGTAAAAACGTATTCGTCGATGAGAAACAATGCTGCCTCCACCCCCATGCCACAGCCGAGCTTAACCGGCACGTTGACTCCCTTGTCACTTTTCCCACCACTTTTCCCACCTCTATCGACAGCAGCAGCCAAGCCGGAGAAACCGGAGAAAACTGTGGTCCCCCATACTCCGCCCTCTCCTGGTCCGATTAGGCAAGAAGGTGGCGAAACCTGTGCCTCGGCAACCGTCATCGGCAGCCTGCCGTTCAACGCCACCGGTTTTACCTGTGACAACGTTGACGACTACAATGAGGTCTGTCCCTACGCCTCCACTGGCGGTCTGGATGTAGTATATTCTTATACTCCCGCCGCAAATGAAGATGTGGATATCACTCTTTGCCTTGCCGGCACAGATTATGACACGAAGCTGTATGTTTATGAGAACACTTGTGCCTCCCCAAATTACGCCTGCAATGATGACGCTTGCCCTGGTTATATCTCGCAAATACTGGGCTTGTCGCTGACCGGCGGTAATACCTACTATATTGTGGTCGATGGTTATAATGCTGGCGAATGCGGTAACTACGAGATCGGCGTCACAGTAGCTGCGGGACCTCCACCTAATGATAACTGCGCCAATGCCACACCAGTCGGTGAGGTAACAGACCTTCCGTTCTCCACAAGCGCCGCTACGTTCGATGGTGGCGGTTCCTGTATGTCCTCACCTAACATCTGGTACCTCTTTACCTCCCCTTGCACCCAGAATGTAACCGTCAGCCTGTGTGGTTCTGGATATGATACCAAGCTGGCAGTCTATGATGGCTCCACTTGCTCTCCATTACCCACCGAGATTGAGTGCAATGACGACTTTTGTGGTGTGCAGTCGGAGATCACCTTTTCCGCGGTGCAGGGCAATCAATACCTGATTGAGGTAGGCGGTTACTCGTCCAATACCGGTGACGGCATATTGAACATTAATTGCGTGGAACCTTGCGATGTGGTGTGTCCTACGGAAGGTATACCTG
>JBDROD010000241.1:0-6390 GCA_043810415.1 Candidatus Zixiibacteriota bacterium
CTTGTTAAACACCACCGAGACTCATATTTCACTTGGTATTTACATCTCTGTCCTCGTTAAAAAAAGCAATACCTTTTGAGTATTATGCCCATTCTGAGCAAAGCCATGCACCGAATGGTGCATGGCAAAGCGAAGAATCTATATATTCTTTAGTCGCCTACGCTCCCTCAGAATGATAAGGCAGATGAGATCGGAGAAAAACTTATATTTTTCTTGACTTCAGATAGTAGATCGCATATAATAGTTTCGAATTTGTTCTCTGAAAACTGAAATCGATTTGATCCCGAAAGGGAAACGGGAAGGCGGTGAGATTCCGCCACAGCCCCGCTACTGTAAGTGGCTACGAAAGCTTCAAAAACCACTGTCCTAGCCCGCCGAAGGCGGGCTGGTTCTTAGTTCATGGTTATTGGTTCGTAGAGGAAGTTTTAACCACGCACCACGAACTGTGAACTATGAACTAACCGGGGGACGGGAAGGGAAGTGAGTAGGTTCGATGCCACAAAGTCAGGAGACCGATCAAATCGAATCTGATAGAATCCCCTGTAGGGACAATTTCCCGCCTTTGGCGGGATGTTCCACATGAATTGTTCCTACATTTGAGGATTGCTCTTCGCGGGAAGAGGTTTATCGATAAACCATATTGAACCCAGTTTTACCGTGAAGCTGGGTTTTGTTTTTTTGGGTATTCGCGATATAGTTGGATAATTCAAAAGGGTTCAAGGGGTCAAGGATTCGAGTGGTCGAGTGAAATGCTAAAAAAATATAACGAGTTTGAGGTTGGGTAAAGTACCCAGCGTACGAGCTTTTGTAAACAGGATCCCACCCTGACCCTCCCTTATCAGGGAGAGAACCACAGATGTCCCCCTGACAAGTGGGACAACAGGGGGTTATAGAAAATCCATTAAAGCAAAGGAGGTAAAAGTGAAAAAAGTATTAATTCTGTGTCTATATTTACTTTTTTCTATTGGTGCCAGGGCAGAAGAAGAATCTGATCCCACCGTCAGTGAAAAGATATATCAACTACAGCCAATTATCGTGACAGCAACTCGGTACCCGGAGCATCTGAAGAATATCTCCGCCAATGCCACTTTGTTAAGCTCTTTTAAACTGAAGAACTTCAATCTTCTTTCCTTGGGAGAGGTGCTAAAGAATTTCTCTACCGGAGACATGAAATCCTCCGAATGCTTAGGACAGGTGCAGACCTTTTCACTCCAAGGCTCATCCTCTTCCCAGGTTTTGTTTTTATTGGAAGGAAGAAAATTGAACTATCTCTCCAATGGCATCTTCAACTTAAGTGATCTGTCTTTAGCGAATCTGGAAAAAGTGGAGATCGTTCGGGGGCCGCTCTCTTCGCTATACGGTGCCAATGCCTTGGGAGGGGTGGTAAATCTGATCCCCTCACTTCCTTTAAAGAAAAATCTATCCTCCTCCATCATGTATGGAGATGAAAATACCTTTATCTCAAATTTGGATTTCAGCTCGGGGATAAAAAAACTCAGATTAGGTTCCGGCTTGGAAAGAAAACAAACAAAGGGGGATAGGGAAAATTCCGATTATTCTGCCCTTTTCTTTCATTCCACATTCTTTTATCCTCTTACATCGAATGCCGATTTCAAACTATACCTGTCGACTCAAAAAGATGATTTGGGTCTTCCCGGACCCGTGCCCGATCCTTTAAATATTCCGAAGTTTGGCAGTTCCTCAGTCTCCTCTCTATTCGATCACCAAAAGGATAAGAACATTTCCTTTGATTTTACGTTCAATCGTCGTTCCTCAGAAGTATCATCCGATTCCAAATCCTCGAACCGCGAGTTTATAGCCCGGCTTTTCTTTGACCGCAGGAGGATGAACTACTCCACCCGGTACGATTTCCTCGGTGAGGTAGACGAAAATTACTCTTACCTGACAAAAAGTCTGGGCGGGTACATGCAGTATTCCTTTAGGGTAGAGAAAAAGAATCGAGTTACCCTGGGCTTGGATTTCTCCAAAGATCAATTAGATGCACAAAAGAAATCCTTCTACATTTCCTCACAAACGAACTCAAGTTTGTCCTGGAATCCGGGCTCCAATACTTTGGGTTTGTGGGGAAATTCCTCTTGGAATATAGAAAAATTCACCTTTCAGCTCGGCGGCAGATATGATCTCCCCAGTGACTTCGAAAAGGTGTTCTCCCCCAATTTAGGCATGATCTATCACTTAAGCGATGATTTATCTATGAAACTGAATTACGGGAAAGCCTACCGTGCCCCCACCTTCAACGATCTCTTTTGGCCGGATGGCGGAAATAAGAACTTGAAACCGGAAAAAGGAGAAAGTATAGAAGCTGGTTTGGCTCTCACCGGCAGGAAGATCTCCTATCAGGTCTTTTTATTTCGACGTGAAGTCAAGAACTTGATATCCTGGCAGCCGCTGGGGGAGAACGGATTGTGGCAACCCTTCAATTTAGACCGCTTCAACTGTAAGGGTTTGGAATTGGAATTGGATTACATGTTATCCGAGGGACATGATATTTCCCTGAATTACTCCTATAATAAAGGAGAGGAGATAAAAAAGGATTTGGTTTATGAAGACTACTTTTCCGGGGAGAGAAGATTTGAAGAGATGAAGAGGAAAGCACGTTTTCAACCCGAGAATGTTTTCAATCTTATTTGCAATACGAAGATATTTTCCTCGCTTTCCGCCCAGCTGACTTTCAATTATCGAAGTCAAAGGTTGAACTACTATCCCGATTATACTTATTATCCGGGAATAAGATATCTGACTAAGAAAATCAGACCTTGTGCCAACTTTGATATTAATCTTAATCAGAAAATCAAATATCTGACCTTCTTCTTGAAAATAAACAACCTTTTGGATGATAAGACGCCAACCCAGTTTGGAAACTCGATCTCGGATTTGGATTACCCCAATCCCGGAAGAAGAATCTTTGCCGGAATAAAACTGGATATAACTGATTGAATGGGATTATTAACCCAGTATTTCTCTCATGGATTTGTTCAATAAAGGTTTCGTAGGCGGTTACATATAGCTTATGGTATTAAGACCAAAGACGAAATCCACATATAAAACCGATAGGTGGTCGAAACCCTAAAACGATAAATGAACTTAGTTTCCTAAGTCAAGGATATTGCTCTTCGAAAGACGCAGGGTGATGAGTGAAGTCGAACCACCACCTGCATGATAAATATCCTTACTTATGACCATATTTCGTTTCCTTTGTCCGCCGGTAGGTAGCTATTGTAAGACCTATCATTATAAGAACCGTTCCCAACCACAGAAGGTTGATCATAGGTTTCCGGCTGACTTCTAATACCAATAGGTTTTTGCCGAGTTCTGGGTTTGACAGTATCAAATTCAAAACCACCGACTTGTCGTCAGCATTGATCCTCTCCAAAACTAAATGATCTTCTCCACCAGGAAGCAGAATCACTCTTAAAGAATCTTCCGTTTCTGTTTCACCCATCACTATGGCGGGGGTGAGGATTTGCTTTTCATTTTCGTGAGTAATCTCCAGAGTAGCTCCCACCCGCATACCTCCCTCCATACCGTGAGCGGACATGTCAAATCCGATAAACTTGATATTGTACCCTCCCACCTCTTTAGCTTCGCCTTTTTTCAGAAGGATCATGTTTTCGCCGGTTTCCTCTCCGGTTTGATTCTCCAAAGGAGCCAGATAGAGATCGTACAACGGGGTTATTTTTATGTAAGGGGTTTGCATATAAGCTTGATTATATTCGCTGAAATAAAGTTTCGGCTTGGCGATAAAACTATTTCCTCCTTTTTCCACATTTACCTTCAGTGCACTTTTTTGACTTAGCGTATCCCCCTCCGTTCCCAGAAAGGTGAATTTGTACCCAAAGGCATCCTTGGTTTCGTTCTCCGGTAAATTCAGTTTGACCGACCGGCTGTAGCCGGAAGAGGTGATGATCCCCACCAACATCAAACCGACGCCCACATGGGTGATAAATCCCCCCAACCATTTCCATCCAGCCTTACTTCGTTTAATCAAAATAGTTAGATTTCCAATCACTGCCAGGAAGGAGACGAACATTAAGATCGAATAAAGGGAAAAAGTTACTTTAAACACAAAGGCAAGTATGGTCAGAAATAATGACATGACCAATGTAGGAAGAAATACTTTCAAGACGTCGTTCCATTTTGACCCCTTCCAGCCCAGGAAAGGGGCAAATCCCAAAAGCAAAGCCAGGATGATCCCCAGCGGGAGTTGGGTGTTGACGTAATATGCCACCCCCACATTGGATGCCTGACCGAACAATTTGGTGATCAGCGGAGCGGAGGTACCCATTAGAACCAGGAACGCGGATACCGACAGGAAGGTGATCGAAAGAAAGATGAAGAACTCAACCGACAAAAGACTCTTGGTAGTTTCCGCCTGAGCAATGCCGGAAAACCGAAACAGAAAGAGCCCCAAAGAGAGAAAGGTGAAAAGAAACAAAAAGAGCATGAGGTAGGCATTGATTCCCAGATCGGCGAATGAATGGACCGAGAATTCCCCCAGGATACCGCTGCGGGTCAAGAAGGTGGCATACAGGACCAGAAGAAAGCAGAGGATGGCCAAAAGCAGATTGGTTCTGCGCATGGTACCCTTTATTTTTTCCAAAAGCAATCCATGAACCAGTGCCACAGAGAAAAGCCATGGAACCAGAGAAGCATTCTCCACCGGGTCCCATCCCCAATACCCGCCCCACCCCAGAACTTTGTATGCCCAGTATCCCCCGATGAATATCCCCGCACCCAGAGAGAGACAGGAGAAGACTGCCCACGGAAAAGCAAATCGAATCCAGTCTTCATATTTGTTCTTAACCAAAGCCGCCAGGGCATAACAGAACGGGATGGCTAAAGCTGCATAGCCGACAAATACTATGGGGGGATGAATAACCATCCAGAAATCCTGCAAAAGCGGATTTAATCCCCTGCCATCGCTAGGGGTATCAGGCAAAAGAGAAAAAGGACTCCTCTTCAAAAGCAAAACCAGAAGGAAAATCTGGGCAAGAAGGTAGAAGGTCATGACATAACCCCGATAGGGTCCCGATCTTTTGATGATAAAAATTCCCAGAAGAGCTCCGAAGAAGAGCCACAACAGAAATGTCCCTTCCTGACCTGCCCAGAAAGAGGAGATCAAATAGAAAAAAGGAAGATCGGAGGAGCTGTATCCGTAAACGTATTCCACCTGGAAGTGGTGGGTAAGAAAAAGATACAAAAGATCGATACAAGCCAGAAAAGTAAAGAGGAAGAAGAGATAATAGATCTTTTTTCCGGCTTCCTGATACTTCTCCTTGTCTTTAGCCCCAAGGAGGAAGAGAAATAAGGAAAATAAAGCCGCTATGAATGACAAAACCAATAATAGATTTCCGAGAACCATATAAGTCTTTCTCCCCGATATCTTGATTTTTCTTCATTCCTCGCTTTTCTTCCAGAACGGAAAGGGGACAAGGAATGATCTTAACCACTTCAAACCCAAAATACGAAAACCATGAGTATAGTCAAGGAAAGATGAATTTGAAAATACCTGATACAAATCATACCTGCCAAACGATGATTTCACTTACCACGTAAGAGAGGATTTCTCCTGGGATGTAAGAAACCGTAAAGATCCTCCATCATCTCCCTTATTTCAATTTTTTGAGTATTGCATATACATATTCAAATATGAAAAATAGTATTGTACAATCCCGGATTCATCATGCACTATAAATCCGCTCGATGGTTAAACTGGTCTCTGCCGTGTGAAAATATTAAAACAAATCAGATAAGTCTTTGTAGATATTTCCGACATTCTAACATACTCACTCTGCTGAAATATTCTACAGTTATAAACATATCACCACAAAAAGACTTGACAAAATTTAATGGATTTCTATTTTCCCTAAGACGAAATAGAGTTAACCAGCTTAGGAAGAAAGGTTATTCTATGAGACTTTACCTTCAAACGTGTTTTTTACTATCACTGATTTTCACTTTTAATTCTCCAATTGCTTCTGTGGGATTTTCCGCAACTGTGGAAGAGTGTCAGATGTGTCACGCCGATAAGAGTCTGACCAAAACGGACTCTGCCGGAAAAGAGAAATCGCTTTTTGTGGATGAATCTATTTTTGACAAATCGATTCACCGGTATTTAGGCTGCAACGGTTGTCATACGGATGTATTGGCTGAACCACACGCCACACCACCAGGAAAGGTTGATTGTGGAATCTGCCATGCCGATGCGCTCAAGCTCTATCAAGAGGGATTCCATGGTCAGAAAAAACTTGAAGGGGTGGTGGATGCTCCTGCATGTAAAGATTGCCACACTTATCACAATACCAGAAAAGTGGATGACCCGGAGGCGGACACATATAGGAAAAATCAACCGGAGATGTGTGCAAAATG
>JBDROD010000242.1:0-4430 GCA_043810415.1 Candidatus Zixiibacteriota bacterium
TGATCCTTCTTTCTTTTTACCTAGAATCATTGTGCCGGCGAACAGATTTTTGAATTGTAATAGCACATCCCCGCGATCACATGATCACGAACGGATATGATACAATAGTAATTTATTTTAGGGGTGGGTAGAATGAAGGGAATCCGTAGATACCAAAACTACGACAGAGAATAGATAAGAAACCGCCCCTCGGCGGATTGGCCAACCGAGCAGGTCGTAGAACTAAGATTCCTTAGATTGGAGTTTTGCATTTCTTTCCTTTCTCCCACCTTCCATTTAAGATTACGAAGTGTCCAAAAGTTTGTCAAGCATTTTATTTCGATATTTAGCTTGGAGATCATTTCCGAAGACAAGAATGATACTCATTGTCCTTTTTTTGATATAATCCTTAACCCAGTCAATAGGTTATAAGGGAATAAGTATATTTATATATTTTTAATGCAATAATCCCTTATCCCTATGCTCTCAGTTTTAAATTAAAGTTTATTCATTTTTATTCTTCCAAAATGAATTCGTCTTGTACCCTCAGCTGCAATTTGAACTCCTTAGTCATATCAACCAATAGGAGAATGTTACCGGTGAATCCGTTGAATATGTCAGATGCATTGATAGTTTCATAGTTATTTAAAGTTTTGAGTTGTATTTTTGCATTCCATTTGGTATTTTCACCGGGTGGATGAAACTTATCCGGGAGATTAGCGTAAGTTAAACTGAAAGGGATCATTTTAGTGAAAGAGGACGATCAGATCCTGATAAAAAAAGCGCTGGAGGGAAATGAGGGCGCATACAAGACTCTTCTGGAGAGGCATAAGGATGCGGTATTTCACATCATAGTGAAAATCGTCCGGAGTCAGGAGGAGGCCCGGGATTTAGTGCAAGAAACCTTCATGAAGGCATTTAGTTCTCTGGCAAGCTATAATTTTCAGTATCGGTTCACCACCTGGCTGTACAAGATCGCGGCCAACA
This sequence comes from Candidatus Zixiibacteriota bacterium, assembly GCA_043810415.1. GTDB lineage: Bacteria > Zixibacteria > MSB-5A5 > MSB-5A5 > SM1-73 > CAIVRH01. The sequence goes on from JBDROD010000242.1 coordinate 967, forward strand.
ACTGTATCGACTTCTTGAGGAAAAAAAGGCTGGATTCGTTATCCTTGGATCAACCGGTGGTAACTAAAGACGGAGAGGTAACCTTTGAGCTCCCTGACTGGACCTATAGCCCGGAGGCGGATTTGGCCTCCAAACAAAAGTCCCTCTCCATAGATGCGGCCATAGATTCTCTTCCCGCAAAATACCGGGAGGTGATAGTGTTTCGACATAAGCAGGACAAATCATATGAGGAGATCGCCCAGATCTTGGCTATCCCGGTGGGAACGGTGAAAGCCCGAATCTTTAGAGCCAGGGAGCTTTTGAAGAAGAAATTGAAATCATTCAGATGAGAAGCTGTAGCAGGATTGAACAAAACCATTCAGGTGCTTGGTGCAGGTAAACGATGTTACGATTAGACAGTATTCTTAAATACCCAGTTGAGAGATTGATATGAAACATTCATGGTTGAAGATATTCATCACCTTTGTACTGGTTTTCTTCTCTTCCCTGTTAATACTTATAGCTCGAGCCGAGATCCGAAAATCGGGAGGGGGGAAGGTCAACTCGGATACCACCGGGATTAAGAGCAGCAAGTTACCTTCAGAGGCGGAAGAGATCGAGATCGGAGAGAACGGAATCGTCATCCGGACCAAAGAGGGGGAAAGGATCGTAGTGGGCAAAGGGCAGACAGGAGCCGATATCAGCCTGGATGAAAACAGGATAAAAATCGGGGATAAAACCATAGATCTAGGGGATCTGGAGGATTCACTTAAAGTGAAGATCCCCAAAATAGAAATATCTGCCCCCCGAATCCATGTTCGATCTGGCGGAGAAGACATAGTCAAGTTTGGAAAGGATGTAGTGATAGAGGAGGATGAGACTATCGACGGAAGCGTAGTCATCATTTGCGGAAACTTAGAGGTGAAAGGAACGGTAAATGAGGACGCGGTAGCAATATGGGGTGATGTCAAAGTGGATTCCACTGGGGTGATTGAAGGCGGTGTGGTAAGCGTTGGTGGGGAGATAAAGAAAGAGGACGGGGCTACGGTGCGGGGACAAAAAACTACAGTGAGTTTCGGTCCCAAAGGTCTGTTTAGGTTAACCCCTTTCACGGGCGGTTTTTATGGGTTTGCCTTTTTTGCCAGGATCATCAAGATCATTTTATTCTTGTTTATAGGAATAGTAGTGATATCCATCGTTCCCCGACATGTGAGCAAAGTCAAGGACAAGATAAGTGAGGATTTCTTTAAATGTGCCCTGATCGGCTTTGTGGCTGAGATATTGATTCTGCCGGTTTTCCTTCTTCTGATCATCACCATCATCGGTATCCCTTTGGCTATTTTGGTCGAACCCCTGTTGGTGGTGGCAACCTTTATCCTGGGGTATACGGGGGTATCCTATTTCATAGGGGAGAAGCTAAAAGCCAGGACCAGTCTCAAGCCCGAGACACCCATCATGACCCTGATCATAGGAATTTTGGCGGTGGAGGCGGTTTTGCTGTTAGCCCGGGTGGTAGGCATTCTGGGTCATCCGCTCACTCCGATAAGCTGGATTCTAACCTTCTTCGGTTGGGCTTTCTGGTACGTGGTGATAACGGTCGGGTTCGGTGCTGCCATTCTGACCCGGCTGGGAACGCGACCTAAAGATCCTTTTATATTTCCCATAACTGCTGCCCCTCCCGACAAGGGTAGTACGGGTGAGGCACCTTTAAGTTAAGAATGAATACTATGTTTATTAAAAAAGCTCTTTTTCTCATACTTGCGGGAATGCTGACCCTGGGAATGCTTTCATCCCGGATTCTGGCCAAAGAACGAACTACCAGAACGGAAACCAAGAAGATCGAATCATCGGGCGAAAAAGAGGTAAGGGTCAAAATAGAAATAGGAGCTGCGGTTATCGATCTGCAGAAAAATAACTCGGGGAACATACTGGATGCGGAGATGGAATATGATCCCGACCAGATCAAAGTTAAAGCGGATTACCATAAGTTCAACGACAAAGGAAAACTCCTCTTAGGGAGCGATAATAAAGACAATGATCTGGATTTAGACTTAGAGGATAACTATTGGAAGCTGGAGTTTGGCGATGAAGTCCCACTGAGCTTTGATATAGATGTCGGAGCATGCAAGGCGGATTTCGATTTCACCGGACTGACAATAGACGACCTGCAGATGGATGTGGGGGCATCCTCGGTGGAGATGGAGTTTCGAAAACCTAATTCACACCGAATCTCGGAAATCAACTTAGATGTGGGAGCAAGTAAACTGATTGTAAATGGATTGGGTAACGCTAATTTTGAAGAGCTGATTTTTGACGGGGGAGCGGGGGATTTCACCTTGGACTTCACCGGGGATTTTGACCATTCCGCCGAAGTAAACATAGATATAGGATTGGGAAGCTTGAGCATCCTGGTTCCAAAAGATGCCGGGATCCAGATAAAGAAGGAATCCTCTTTTTTGGCTTCCTTCTCCTTGGATGAGGATGAGTTCGAGGAGGTGGAAGACGACCTCTACCAGAACAATAATTTCGGAAAAAGGAAGAAAGAATTAATCTTTAATATCGAAGTGGGTTTGGGTTCGGTTAAAGTGGAATATGCAGACGAGTCGCTTTAGGAATTTCCTTGCTCTAAAAACAAACTTTTAATAATAGGCGGTTGTTATCAGCCGCCATTTTTTTAAGACTTCCGGGAAACATTCTCGTCCCAAGATTTCCCGAGCAAGGATAATCTAACGGGCCTAAAGGGATAATCCAGCGGAGTATGAAATGGTTAGGTGTTACTATAGCCCCAACTGAGATGGTGAGTTTTGAGTTATTGATCCTTTAAATCCCGAATCCATCGCTCCGGGAATTATTTAATTATCCCCCTTTCGCTGTGGTTGATAAAATCGAGGATGTTTTTTACCTCAGGTATCGGTTCCACCTCTGCTTTGATCTTCTCGAGTGCCTGGGTGGTGTTCAGATGGGACTTAAAAAGTATCCGAAACGTCTTCTCCAAAATCCGTAAGGTTTCATCGGAGAAACCCCGACGCTGCAAACCTATTCGGTTCAATCCCAAAGTCCTTAAGGGATACCCTCCCATCAGGGCGTAAGGACACACGTCCATTTGCACCCGGAATCCACCCCCGATGAAGGAATGCGCCCCGATCTTGACGAACTGGTGAACCGGCACCACCCCACCGATGCTGGCATAATCCCCGATCTCTACATGCCCAGCCAGATTGGCAGAGTTAGCTAAAATCACATGGTTGCCTATAAGACAATCGTGAGCCACATGGGAATATATCATGATGAAGCAGTTACTTCCAACCACAGTTTTCCCCCGCCAATGGGTACCCCGATTTAATGTGGCATATTCCCGAATGACCGTATTATCCCCAATGGAAAGAAAAGTTTTCTCCCCCTCGAACTTAAGATCCTGGGGAAGGGTTCCCAACACCGCCCCATGATGGATCCTGCAGTTTTCTCCGATTACCGTCCCGACATCG
>JBDROD010000243.1:0-5246 GCA_043810415.1 Candidatus Zixiibacteriota bacterium
GCCATCAGGTCACCGTGGTGGACAATCTATCCACGGGCGTGGAAAACAACGTCAATAAAAAAGCCCAGTTCATCAAGGTGGATATCCGAAGCGTGGTGATAGACACCATATTTGAAAAAATGCAGCCGGACGTTCTGTGCCATCACGCTGCCCAGATCGACATCAGAAAATCGGTGGCCGATCCGATTTTCGATGCGGAGGTGAACATCATGGGCTCTTTGAATCTGCTCAATGCCTGCGTCAAACATCGGGTAAAAAAAGTCGTCTTTGCCTCTACCGGCGGTGCCATCTATGGCGAACAGGATTATTTGCCCACAGACGAAAAACACCCCTCTCACCCCCTATCCCCTTATGGAGTAGCCAAGTTGACCATTGAAAAATACTTAAACTATTACCACAAAACTTACGGGTTAGATTTTATCGCCTTGCGTTATTCCAACGTGTACGGACCCAGACAAAATCCACTGGGAGAGGCGGGAGTGGTGGCGATTTTTACCGAAAGGCTTTTAGCCGACAAAGAGGCCCTCATAAACGGAGACGGAAGCCAAACCCGGGATTTCATTTTTGTCGAAGACGTGGTAAGGGCAAATCTGCTGGCGCTGGATTATCCCCAAAGCGACGTCTTCAATATAGGAACCGGCATAGAAACGGATATCAACAGCATCTTTAGGATATTGAAAGAAGAGATCGGCTCAAAACAGAAAGAAAGCCATGGTCCGGCAGTACCGGGTGACCTGAAAAGAAACGCATTGGATTATGCCCGAGCGGAAAAATTTTTGGGTTGGAAACCCAGATGCGATTTGAAAAAGGGGATCTCCATAACCGTAGATTATTTCCAAAAGATGAAAAAGTGCGTAGTGGCGCCATGATCATCCGGTTGGGAATCATCTTAAATCCTCCTTCTTCACAATAGAAACAACTTCCTTATTAATCTCTTTACATGAACCATGTCCGCATAACAGTTTTGGGATCATCCTCCGGTATGCCCTCCCCCTCCCGATTCTGCTCTTCCCTTATCTTCCAAACAGAAAATTGCAATTTCCTTTGGGATTGCGGGGAGGGAACCAGCTTCTCCCTTTTGAAGAACAAAATCGACCAGGAATTGATAGACGCAATCTTTGTCTCCCATTCACATTCGGATCATCTCGTCGGTCTTTTCCTTTTGATTCAGATGATGCATCTTTTGAAAAGAAGAATCCCCCTGGAGATTTATCTTCCGGAAGAAACAGTCCAAGTGATTAAGAATTGTCTTGATGCATTTTATCTCTTCCCGGGCAAAATCAGTTTCCCCCTGAATCTGCAACCGGTTACGGACAACTTCAAATTCGAAAGGAAAGGGTTAACCATCCGGGCTCATTCCAACCGTCATTTGATGGCGAATCAAGAAATAATTGATGCGAGGAAGCTCCCCGACCGGATGCAGAGTTTTTGTTATGGATTGAACTTAAACGGCAAGAAGATAGTCTATTCCGGTGATATCGAATCTGAGGATGATTTGATTGGTATAATCGATGATGCTGACCTTTTAATTACCGAATGCTTTCACCCGAAACTCGATAAGTTGATTTCGTTAATTCTCGGAAATAGGGTAAAATCCACCCTCTTCACCCATATATCTGCTGAAATGGAAGGAAGGGAAAAAGAGATCCTCATCCAAGCCCAAAAGATGGGTCTGGAGAATTCAAGCATAGCTCATGATGGTTTGGTGATAGATATTTAGTTTTTCCCCGCAGAAGAATTATTCTCTATAATTATAGTGCTCAATTTTTTGTTTTCAAACTTCTTAAATTGTCAATTCTTTGACCACTTCTCCCATCTGATTCAAACACAAGGACATAGTATTAATCAATATGATTACTATCCGGTGTAAGCGCATTAATCGAATTCCCTTATGTGCATACTACACAGTAGTTTAATACTAACAGTCTCATAAGACTCCAACTTTCATAAAAAATTGGGGAAAATGTAATTATCTCTTGACAAGCTTAAGTTTGTATCGTATAATAAATTCGGAAAGGAGTTGATGCATTTATGAGGTGGAAAGGGGGTTTGGGATGAAATGACCAACGTAATAATTCGGAACGACGAAACCTTCGAAAAAGCTCTGCGCAGATTCAGCAAGTCCTGCGAAAAAGCTGGTATTTTGGCAGACATCAAAAAGCATCAGCATTTTGAGAAGCCGTCCGAACGCCGCAAAAGAAAACTGGCAGCGGCCCGAAGGAAAAACAGGCGAAGAGAGGAATACTGATTCGTGACCCCTAAGCCGGAAGCCGAAGAACAAGGATCTTTAAAAAGTGAAATCGATCAAGACATTAAGGAGGCCCTCAAAGCCAGAAATAATCTAAAACTTGGCGTGCTCCGCATGTTGAAATCGGAGATAAAGTACAAGGAGATCGATAAGGGTTCGGAGCTCTCTGACGATGAGGTGATATCGGTACTGTCTTCGTCCGTCAAAAAAAGAAAAGAGTCGATCGAGCAGTTCGAAAAAGGAGGAAGAGACGATTTAGTTTCCCGGGAGAAAGCCGAGCTGGAAGTGGTCATGGGATATATGCCGGAACAGTTAGCCGAGGACAAGCTTTCCCAAATAATCCATCTGGCTATCCAGGAGACCAATGCCGCCGGACCTCCCGATCTGGGGAAGGTGATGAAATCTATCATGCCCCAGGTTAAAGGGAAAGCGGATGGGAAATTGATCAATCAGCTGGTTGCCTCTCAACTAAAATCCCTCTCCAACTCCTCTTAAAAGATGTTAAAAAGAGAGTGCCTCCATGTAGCTTAGAGCAGACAATGGGTGCAATTGGACGACCCCTTGGTGCAAAATGAAGGATTTGGAAAAACCATTCAAACCAAACAGCACGTTACTTGGTGGCAGGTTAAGGTAGCGTGTTGTTTTTTATGCCGGTCTCAAAAGACTTAAAACCGGGTTAGCAAAACCATGCATTATGCCTGAGAATATACCGTCAAAGCCGAAAGAAAGCGAGGGGAGAGATGAACTGGATTGATTTCGTTTTAATCGGGCTTCTTTTGATAGCCATCTTCATTGGTTCCAAAAGGGGGCTTTTCAGCGGGTTGATGGGAGTCGCCGGATTGATGGCCGGGGTCATCTTTGCCACTAATTACTTGGACTGGATAACCACCAAGTTCCTTTCGCACATGAAAGTCTCCACCGTCATGGTGGCATTCATGGGATTTGTCGTTACTTTCGTTTTGATTTATGTTTGCGCCAAGCTTCTGGGTTATGTCTTCTATAAGGTCGCTTCGCTCAAATCCCTGGGAAATCTGGATAAAGTGGGGGGGGCGATAATGGGGATTTTCAACGGGTGGATTATCCTGGGGGTGATTCTGTTTTTGTTCATATTCCTTCCCCTTCCCCATCCCTTTGTGGATCAGATGAACAATTCCTTTTTTGCTCCGGGGATGCGGGGAGTGGTCCCCATGATTTACGACGAAAGCACTTTTCTTCATCCCACTAGTCCCAATCTGGTGAACAAGATGAAAAGAGCTCTGCAGGTGCAACCCAGCGAGAATGCCAAAGGTGTCGGACAATTTCCCGCAGATCAATCTGCGGTCTCAAGAATCATAGGTTCGATGGAGGAATATTTCGGATCTTAAAAACGCCTCATCCGGTATCGATATTGATCTATTTCCCAACAGAGAAAAATACCCCTTTTATTTGGTGCAGTTTTCTGTTGGGATTTCTTTTTGGGGTTAAATAGAAATTAGCTTGCTACATACGTAATAATTTTGTAGGGAAACAAATACTTGTTCCCGGATCTGTTGTTCTCAGGAATAAAACGATGAATGAACATACCCTGAAGGTTTTGGAGTTCAACAAAATAAAAGATATGTTATCCGGCTTATGCCTCTCCCAGATGGGAAAGGAGTTGGCTTTATCCATCTTCCCGGCTAAAGACAAGGAGATAGTGGAAAAGGAGTTGTCCGAAACCACCCAGATGAAAGAGATACTTCTGTATGAAGAACCCTTCCCCCTTACTTCCATGAGAGACATCCGGGTTTCCTTGAAAAAAGCGGAGCCGGAGGGAGTTTATCTTGAACCCGTCGAGCTTTTGAATATTAACGAGATCTTGAATATATCCCGGGCATTGATTAAATTTTTCAAGAATAAAAAGGAGAAATATCCTCACATAGGAAACTTGGTTTCCGAGCTGCGCAGTTACGATCAAATATCTTCTGCCATCCTTTCTGCGGTTGATCCTTCCGGTGAGATAAGAGATTCCGCATCGGGAAGATTATCCGACATCCGCCACCAGGAAAAGACCTTAAGAAATAGGATCTTGGAAAAGCTGGAATCCATGATCGGTGCCCGGAAGACCAAGGGACCCCGTCAGGATGACCTGATCACCATGAGAGACGGAAGGTACGTCATCCCCATGGAGGAATCGGAGTTCTTTCAGAGCCGGGGGATAATTCACGACCGCTCCCGGAGCGGAGCCACTTTCTTTGTGGAGCCTCTGGTGGTGGTGGGGATGAACAACCAGTTAAGGGAGCTTGCCTTAGAGGAGAGAGCCGAAATCGAAAAGATCTTAAGAGATATAACCGGTTTGATCCGGGCAGAGCTTCTGGATTTAGACGTCACCATCCGGGTACTGCAGGAACTCGATTTCATCCATGCCAAAGCCCAACTCTCCTTCAGATATGACGGCAATCCGCCTCTCTTGAACGAAGAGGGTTATATCAATCTGATCGAAGCCCGCCATCCTTTGCTGGCTTTATCTCAAAACCAGAATTCCCGGGGGGTCGTCCCCCTCTCGCTGGCTTTGGGCAGGGATTACACGGTTCTTATTGTAACCGGACCGAATGCCGGTGGCAAAACGGTAACACTCAAGACGGTGGGGCTTTTAACTCTGATGGCTCTATCCGGATTGCATATACCGGTCAAACCGTACTCGGAGATTCCCGTGTTTAAAGGCATTTATGCAGACATAGGTGACGAACAATCCATCGAGATGTCACTCTCCACCTTCTCCTCCCACATGTTACATATAAAAGAAGCCTTGGAAAATGCCGACTCCGAGTCTTTGATCCTCTTTGACGAACTCGGCGGGGGGACCGATCCCAAGGAAGGTGTGGCATTAAGCGAAGCCATAATCGATCAATTGATCCGGAACGACTCCAAAGTTATAATCACCACCCACCATGGGGCATTGAAACTCCTGTCCCAGGACTATCCTCAGATAAAAAACGCCTCCATGGAATTCGATCAGGAAACCCTGACCCCCACCTAT
>JBDROD010000244.1:0-2000 GCA_043810415.1 Candidatus Zixiibacteriota bacterium
TTCCAGGGTAACATGTTCTTTGACCATGTCCCGTACCTTGCCCCCACCAAACCCAAGAATACCTACCGTGATAGCACCCTGTTTATTGGCAAACTCAACAGCCCGCACCACATTGGGGGAATTACCCGATGCAGTAATACAGATCACCACATCCCCTTCCTGTATAAGATTCTTCATCTGCTCCACAAATACAGAATCATACCCCAAATCGTTCGCATATGCCGTTAAAAGGGCCATATTGTCATTTAGGCTTATGACACGCAACCGCGGGTTCCCGTCTACCACAGCGCCTTTCCCCAGATCGCAGCAAAAGTGGGATGCAGTGGATGCACTCCCTCCATTCCCTAAAGTGAATACCTGATTAGTCCGGAAATATCCCTGATAGATAATCTCAACGACTCGCTCCACTTTTTTGACGGGAATCTGAGATATGGTCTCCACCAATTCCTCAAAATATCTCTGAATAATTTCTTTTCCCATGACCTTTTTGCTCCTATCTGTGAAGGTTTTCCTATTCCTCAGACATCTTGGTTGCACATATCAAACTTAGAGTACTCCCTTTGGGCACGTTCATGGTTCTCAGGAGTCCCGATGTCAAGGTGGTAATCATTTATTACATAACCATACATTTTCCCCACTAATTGCGGCAGTATGTGGTACCCAAAATCCATGGGCAAAGGGAAATTCCACCGAACCTGCTCAAAGACCTCCCTTTTGAACAGATAAATCCCTGCATTGGCTAAGTTGCTCTTGGGTTTAACCGGCTTCTCCTCTTTTCTCTTTTCTCTTTTCTCTTTCCTAATTTAATTCCAGCATCCCAGTATTCCAGTATTTCTTTCACCATTAACAAATAACAAATAACGCCCGCTTCAGCGGGCCCCCTGCCCAAACAAAACCACCCCAATAGTCTTTAGAATGATCTTAAGATCTAAAAACAGTGACATGTTTTTTATGTAATAGAGATCGTATTCCAGTTTACGAAGAGCATCTTCTACAGACGCGCCGTATCTGTAATTTACCTGTGCCCATCCGGTGATGCCGGGCCGCACCGAGTGTCGAATGCCATAGTATGGGATCTGTTTTTCCAGCTCCTGAATAAACTCTGGCCGCTCCGGCCTTGGACCAATGAGGGTCATCTCTCCTCGAAACACGTTATAAAGCTGCGGAATTTCGTCGATCCTCAAAAGCCGTATCCATTTGCCGACCCGTGTCACCCGATGATCTTTCTCTTTGCACCAGACCGCTCCGCAATCCTCGGCATTCTGGCACATGGAACGGAACTTCCAGAGAATGAAAGTACGACCTCCCTTGCCGATACGCTCTTGTTTGAAAAAAATCGGCCCCGGGGTGTCGACCCGGATAGCCAGAGCAGTTAAGGGTATTATCGGAAGCGTTAAAAGAAGCAGCAGGCTTGAAACCCCGAGATCGACAAGCCGCTTTATCTTTTGAACGTAATTTTTTGATACCAGATAGAATCCGTCCGTAAAGAGGAGCCACTCGTCGTATATATGTCTGACCGGAACACGCATCGTAAGTTTTTCAAACAACGTGGGCATATCGAGAATCGTCATGCCCTGGAGTCGCGCCGCGAGAACAGAATGAACCAGTTGATGCGGCCGACTGTAGTTTATAGCCAGAATCGTGGTGTTCAATCCCCATTCAGCTGCAATCTGCATCAACTGATCCGTAGTACCGATAACCTTGGGAGATGCCACTGCCTTGCCATGCTTTGCCGGGTCATCATCCAGGAACCCCACCACCCGGTAGGGGGAGTTGGGACTTTCCAGCAGCTCGTACATTGCGATACCGGAATTCCCGGCGCCGATGATCAGGGCGTCTTTTTTTACCGAATTGTGATGAAAAACCGAAGAAAAAAACCTGCGCCAAAACGTCAGAAAAACCATCGACAGTATCATCTGGATGAAGAGTATGCCACGGCCGTACGTCCAGTTCGGCAGCGAGTAGAATATTATGGCGGAAAAGACACCGCCCAGCCCAAC
>JBDROD010000245.1:0-2639 GCA_043810415.1 Candidatus Zixiibacteriota bacterium
TTTTCTTATTTTGAAATCCTTGAATCCTCGACCCCTTGAACCCTTAAATCCTTAAACCATTGAACCTTTGAACTTATTTATCCCCTCCGGTAACCATATCCAGCTTCACCTCTGCCACTAACGGTCTTAAGGTAAAGGGGATGACGTCACACAGATCCACTCCCTCCTGTTGAAAAAGCCGCAGAATCAGAGACTGGCACGTTTTTCCCCCGCATGCCCCCATCCCGCACCTTAAAATCTTGAGCTGGTTTAAATCCATCACCCCGCTTCTGATCATCTTCCTGATATCACCCGCCTTGACCCTTTCGCACCTGCAGATGATGGTCTCATCGTCAATGCAAGTAGAGGGGGAGATATCGGTCGGTTCGCTGAGTTTGGGGTCCTGTATATTAAATCCGGTGATTAGGGTTGCCTTATCCTTAGGGGCTTTTAAAGTAACCAGTATGGTTCGGTCATAAACTTTCCTCTTGGCGATCTTCTCCACTTTGGCTTTCGTTATAACAGTGCCATCCATGTCCACTGCGTCCACCTCATCCCCGACTTTAATGTTAAGTTCCAAAAGCTCAAATGGAACAGTCACCAAGCCATCCGGGCCTTCTTTTCTGATATCAACCAGAGTTATGGCCAATCCCGGGCAGACGGCTACGCATAGAGTGCATCCGGTGCACTCGTCCTTGATCACTTCCGGCAGTCCGAATATCGGATCCCCCTTCATTTGGATCATATCTTTGGGACAGATGTGGATGCAGGGATCGCAAGGGATTTCCTGAATACATCTTATAACCGGAAATAATCCTGACGCTAAAGGTTTTATCTCTAGAGGAGAGGTTTTGCCCGGTTTGCTTTTTAGAATTTCCCATCTTTGATACCATTCCTCAGGAATTGACACCTCTTTTCTCAAAGATTGGGCGATTTGTCTTCCTGCAATTCTGCCGGAGAAGATGGCAGCGGATGCTTCCGCAATCTCCAGCGCATCTCCTGCAGAATATACTTCCATTCCAAACTTCTTCGCCTGATCATAAAGCTCGTTGACCGGATTCAAACCCACCGCCACCAGCAAAGTATCCGCCTGGAAAGTCTTTTCTGTGCCCGGAATCTCCTTGAAGTGTTGGTCTACCTGTGCCACGATCACCCATTCAACTTTGTCTTTACCCCCGGCGCACTTCACCGTGTGAGAGGTCCAGACCGGAACCCCTAATCTTTTTATTTTATCCTGATGGACTTTGTATCCCCCTACCTGCGGCATTGCTTCTACCAGACCTACCACACCGATCCCGGCTTGAAGAGCATGATAAGCAGCAATGAGACCGACGTTGCCTCCTCCCACGATAAATAACTTGTCTGAGGGACGGATTAAATCACGATTAACCATGGTCTGGAAAGCACCGGCACCATACACCCCGGGGAGGTCACAACCGGGGAAAGATAAAGCTTTCTCCCGGGCGCCGGCAGCAATCAAAAGCTTTTTGGGATTTATCAACGTATATTTCGAATCATCCACTACTCCGATTTTTTTGTCCCCATAGCATGCTACTGCGGTGGTGTTGAGCATCACCCGGATATTCGGGAATCTCTCTATCTCTGTGGCAAGTTTGGTGGCAATGTCAATTCCCCTGGTTCCCGCATAGCAATCTGCCACCGTGCCGAAAAAAGAGTGGGTTTGTAAAACCAGCTTTCCCCCCAAACGATGCTTGTCGTCCACGATCAAAACGTCGACGCCGAGCAGAGCTAATTCCAAAGCCGCAGTGATGCCAGCCGGACCGCCCCCGATGATCAATACATCCGTATCGATTGTTGGGATGGATTTAAATCCATTGGGTAAATCGTCGGATACCGGCAGCTCCGGGATCCCATCACAGGCGTTGATCCTCATCCCCTCCTTCACCTGGACCATACATCCCTTCACCGGAATACCGTCAGCTATGACCAGGCATTGGGCGCACTGACCATTGGCGCAGAAGATCCCTTGAGGGCTTCCATCCTTAGGGTGGTGTCCGAAAACGTTTATCCCGTAAGCGAAAAGCGCAGAGGAGATAACCTCACCCTCTTTGGCATAAAGAAGCTTCCCGTTAAAATAGAAGGGAATTTTTGCCTCTCCTTTTACTTCCAAGATGGGATGCTGCTCAATTCTATACATAATCTTTGAGTATTTTTCAGATGGCTTGATCTTTTTTATTGACAGCCACAAAAAATCAATATTTATACGCAAAGTTAGTTAAAATTTTCACAAAGTCAACAAAATTCCGGAATCGGTAAATTTGTATTGCATTCTCTTGCAATTTATGTTAATTTAATTAGTTGAACTGGATTATCGATTTGATTTTCCTAAGATTCGATCTTTGTATCAGAAGGAAAAGGGGAGTGGAATCGGAGATTAGTCAGAATGAAAAAAATCATATAAGGAGGTTGACATGTCAGGTCATTCCAAATGGAGCACCATCAAACGCAAAAAAGGCAAGGCAGATGCGGAACGGGGAAGGATGTTCACCCGGTTGATCAAGGAGATAACCGTTTCCGCAAGAGAAGGAGGAGGGGACTCGGATGGCAATCCCCGACTGCGATCTGCCATTCTTGCCGCAAAAGCTGCTAACATGCCGGCTGCCAATATCGACAGAGCCATAAAAAAGGGAACCGGGGAG
>JBDROD010000246.1:0-2542 GCA_043810415.1 Candidatus Zixiibacteriota bacterium
CTGGTGATGGATTTCATCCTGGAGGTTTTGAATCTGATCATCGGCAAGGGCTTGAATGCTTTCGTCATCCTGCAGGTCTTTGTTCTGAATTTGGCCTGGATGCTGGCTTTAGCCGTCCCCATGGCGGTATTGATCTCCACCCTGATGGCATTTGGCCGGCTCTCCCAGGATAACGAGATAACCGCGCTCCGTTCCAGCGGAATTAGCATATACCGGCTGATATTGCCCCCTTTGATCGCCTCGGTTCTGCTGACTGCGGGAATGGCATTCTTCAACGACCGGGTTTTGCCCGAGCTCAATCACCGGGCCCGGCTTCTGATGACCGACATCCACCAAAAACGCCCCACCTGGAATTTAAAGGAGAACGTTTTCATCGACGAGATTCCCGGCTATCACATCCTGATAAAGAAGATCGATCCGCATACCAATGACGTTCAAGGGGTGACCATATATGACGTGGAGAACCGGCGCTTCCCCCGCACCATCATAGCCGAGAAGGGAAAAGTCGAATTCTCCACCGATGGAAACACCTTGATCTTTCAGCTGTTCAACGGGGAGATCCACGAGATGGACGAGCAGTCGCCTCAAAGATACCGGAAGGTTAGTTTCGACAAGCAGATCATCTATATCCATGACGTGGGGAACAAATTGGTCCGTTCCCAATCCGACTACCGCACCGACCGGGAGAAAACCTCCGCCCAGATGTTGGAGGAAGTTAAGAAACTCGATTCCAGCGTAATAGCCTCCAAAGAACAGATCCAAAATATCGCCAGGATGTCCTGGGATAAGTTGAATGGATCGGTATACAATCGGAATGCTCCTCCTGCCGAATCCGGGAAAGTTACGGAAAAGCTGATAAAGGAAAATCAGAGCATTCTTAATCAGATCTCCAGCGAAGAGCAGAATATCAAAAACCAGAAAAGGTACGAAAACAGCCTGCTGGTGGAAGTTCACAAAAAATTCGCCCTGGCGGTTGCCTGTGTGGTGTTCATACTGGTGGGGGCACCTTTGGGGATTATGGCCAAAAAAGGCGGGGTGGCGGTGGGACTGGGTTTGAGTTTGGGGTTTTTCGTCCTCTATTGGGCGTTTTTGATCGGGGGGGAGGAGCTGGCAGACCGGCAGTTCATCTCCGCTTTCTGGGCGATGTGGTCCGCCAACATCCTGATCGGTGGGACAGGAATCTATATTTTGATCAAGTCCGCCAAGGAAACCAAATTCCTCTCCTGGAAATGGACGGAAAAATTCATTCCCAAGATGTATCGAAAAACATCGGAGTGAAATCGGATAATTGGGGGAATAACTGTCCAGAGTAAAGGTACAGCGGTTCAAGGGTTTACGAGTTCAATAAACCATGCGTATATTAGATAAATATCTGATCAGACAATTCTGTTTCGTCCTTCTGTTCAGTCTGATAGCTTTCTGGGTGATCTTCCTGATCGTGGATCTGGTGGAGAATCTGGACAAATTCATCGACCGGCACACCACCCTGTTGGTGGTAATCAAATATTACCTCTTCTATACTCCCTATATCGTGGTTTTAGCCTTACCCGTCGCCATGCTCCTCTCCTGCCTTTTCTCTCTGGGGCAAATGGCCAAGCACAACGAGCTGACCGCCATGAAATCGGCCGGTATCAGTCTCTATCGCATACTGTTTCCTCTGTTTGTCCTCTCTTTTATGATAAGCGTTCTCACTCTTATAGTCGGAGAATCGGTTATCCCTTTTACCTACCAGAAGATGATGGGTGTTAAAACCGTGGAGATCGAAAAAGGGAAAAGGGACGCAGACCTGCTGCTCCAGGACGTATTCGTTCAGGGGAGCGGGGGAATAATATTCCACCTGGCCAGCTACGATACCAAAGCCAAAATGGGAACCGATGTTCTGGTGCAGAGATTCGAGGATAACCGCATAAAAGAGGAGATCCAGGCTAAGAAAGTCAGGTGGAATAACAACGGCTGGCTTTTCGAAAACGGAGTGGAGATGGTCTTCTCGGATTCCTTGGTTGTTGCCCCGGCTTTCGATAGCGTCGGCAGATCTGATACCAGCTCACCCGCTCCACCGCCACAAGAAAGAATCGTGAGCGGAATAGAGAAATACGAAGCTTTCGATAAGCTCTTAAGACTGGACTTAAAGGTTAAACCCGAAGCTCTGACAAAAAGACAAAAAAAACCGGATGAGATGGGATATTTCGAGCTGTACAAGTATGTGAAGACAAAAAAAAGGAGCGGTCAGTTGGTGGCAAAGGAAGCTACCGATCTTAATTTGAAAATATCCTTTCCCCTGGTGAACTTTATCATCGTCCTCTTCGGCGCGCCGATTGCAGCCAACCCCAAAAGATCGGGACTGGCTATCGGATTTGCCATAAGTTTATTCATAGCGTTCGTTTATTATACTCTGATCCGTATGGCACAATCATTCGGCTACTCCGAAAAACTCCCTCCGCTTCTGGCTGCCTGGATCACCAATATCCTTTTCGCAATTTTAGGAGTGATTCTTTTGATCAAGGCCAAAAAATAAACTTCTCTCTTTACTCGGAAGTCTATG
>JBDROD010000247.1:0-2378 GCA_043810415.1 Candidatus Zixiibacteriota bacterium
TTTTTCAAAAAGACATGATTGATTCATTAGAAAAACTGATTGAGCAATTCTCCAAATTCCCCGGAATCGGAAGGAAGACCGCCCAGAGGATGGCTTTCTTCGTCCTAAAGGAGAGAAAAGAAGAAGCGGAAGCTTTGGCTCAAGCTGTCCTGGATGTGAAAAGCAAGGTGAGCTATTGTTCCATCTGCTTCAATATCACCGAGGAAGATCCCTGCTCCACATGCCGAGATGAAAAGAGAGACAGAACCACCATATGTGTGGTGGAAGAAGCAAATGACGTAGCGGCTTTGGACAAGACCAATCAGTACAAGGGACTGTTCCACGTTTTGGGAGGAGTGCTTGCTCCTTTGGATGGCGTCGGACCGGACGATTTGAAGATAAAGGAGCTGTTGTCGCGTCTTAAAGACAAAGAGGTCAAAGAAGTGATCATCGCTACCAATCCCAATACCGAAGGGGAGGCCACCGCTATCTATCTTTCCAAGCTAATTAAACCGCTGGGGATAAAGGTGACCCGCATCGCCCGGGGGCTACCCGCAGGGGGAGATTTGGAATATGCCGATCAGATCACCTTAGCAAACGCACTGGAAGGACGAGTGGAGTTCTAACAGAGCCACACCGTTTAAGAAAGCACCATCCGTTCAAATATCCGCATAAAAATCCCTGTATATCTCAAGTTAGATGATATTATTTTCAAAGGAGGCTACGAAAGATGCCCATTTATGAGTATGAATGCAAAGAGTGTGGTTGTAAATTTGAAGTACTTCATAAAATCGAAGAGGAAAACTCTGATCTAAACTGCCCCAAGTGTAATGCCAAGAATCCTGTCAGGGTTTTCTCTGTATTTTCCAGCGGGGAATCCTCCTGTGACACAAATTCCGGCAGCGTAAAGAAGGGATTCAGCTGAGGCCGATAAACTTGCGTGAGTGGTCAACTCATCCTTACTTAAGAGACATTTCCGCATTTTTATCTGAAGTGGAATAATGAGTAATACCTCATTTTTTCTCACCCCAAAGACTTAACATCCATACCTTCAAATGGTTTCTTCTTTCCTTTGTGGATAAGGGATAGAGTCATCCAATATTCCTGTTGCCAACGAAAAAGAAAAGGGTTATCTTTGGCAAAATTTCTGTCTGATACGTAGAAGATAAAAAAGCCAAAGAGGTATTAGCAGGGAGTGAAGTGAATGATAACCGATTTCGTTACCAAGATATTCGGCTCCAAGCACGATAGAGACGTCAAAAAGATCTGGCCGGTGGTGGAAGAGATCAACCAGTTCTCCGAGCAGCTTCAAAGCCTCTCCGACGAAGAGCTAAAAGGTAAGACCCAGGAGTTTAAACATAAGATAAAGGAGCGAACCAGTCAACTCGAAGAGCAATTGAATGCACTGAAGGAAGAATTCACTGCTATAAAAACCCACGGGCTGACGGAGGAAGAGAGGGCGGAGGTTCGGGCGCAAAAGGAAGCACTCCTGCAGCAGATGAAGGACATCCGCGAGGAGATAAAAAAGATCGAACAGGAGACCTTAAACGAGATTCTTCCCGAAGCTTTTGCCGTGGTCAAGGAGACCTGCCGAAGAATGGTGGGTAAGAAATGGAACGTTTGCGGGATTGAGATCGAATGGGATATGGTTCCCTATGACGTACAGCTTGTAGGTGGGGTGGTTCTTCATCAGGGGAAGATCACCGAGATGGCCACCGGTGAGGGGAAAACTTTGGTCGCCACCATGCCCATTTACTTAAATGCCTTAACCGGCAAAGGCGTTCATCTGGTGACGGTGAACGATTACTTAGCCCGCAGGGACAGCGAATGGATGGGGGAGATATACAAGTATCTGAGACTTACCGTGGGATGCATTCAAAACGAGATGGACAATGCCCAGAGAAAAATCCAGTATAATTTCGACATCACCTACGGCACCAATAACGAGTTCGGTTTCGACTACTTAAGGGACAACATGGCGATCCGGGCGGAGGATCGGGTGCAGCGGGGCTACAATTATGCCATCGTGGACGAGGTGGATTCGGTTCTAATCGACGAAGCCCGAACCCCCCTGATCATATCAGGTCCGGTCAGCTCGGACATCACCCAGAGCTATATGGAGATGAGACCGCTGGTGGAGCAGTTGTTCCGTAAGCAATCCGCTTTGGTGAACAAGCTGGTGGCGGAAGGGGAAGAGTTACTGAAGGATAGTAAGGAATACGAAGCGGGGACAAAGCTTCTGATTGCGCAGAGAGGTTCCCCCAAGAACAAAAGATTGATGAAGGTTTCGAAAGAACCCGGCGTTAAAAAGCTGATCCAGGGAGTGGAATTAGATTACATGCGGGAGAAGAAATTGTACGAGCTGGATGATCTTCTCTATTTCTCCATCGACGAGAAGG
>JBDROD010000248.1:0-5617 GCA_043810415.1 Candidatus Zixiibacteriota bacterium
GAGAACGGCATAAACATTACCGGAGAGGTGGGACACGGAATCGTCCTGGTGGTGGATCAGGACTTGGAACACCAGATCGATCTCTCAGCGGATTTCGAGTATCAGCCGGGGAGTTATCAAAGAGGAAGACTGGTCTATCAATTCACCGGTCTCTCCCCGGGAGAGCATAATCTTTCCATCAAAGCTTGGGATAATGCTAACAATTCCTCCCTATTGTCAGTAAATGTGAGGGTTAGCGCACGAAGGGAGCTTTTGCTTACCGAGGTGATGAACTACCCCAACCCCTTTTCCAAAGAGACCAATTTCTATTACCGGCTTTCGTCAGATGCGGAGAAGGTGGAGGTGAAGATATTCACGCTGGCCGGAAGATTGATCCGGCAGATTCCTTTTGCATCGGCACAAGCCGGGATCAACTACTCCACCGTCTGGGATGGAAGGGACCAGGAAGGGGATGCGGTGGCGAACGGGGTATACATTTACAAGATCACCGCGGAAGGGACCCTGAACGGAAAGAGGGAAAAAACGGAGGTTTTGGGCAAGGCGGTGGTGGTCAGATAATAGACCGGGACGGAGACTAAGGACATAAAATAGGGATAAACGAGTGAAAACTTCAAACGATATTCCGAATCAACAGGCACTGGTTATTATTAACAGGAATCATGCCGATTTAAGTAGAGAAGTCGCGGGATTACTCAATTCGATTAAAGATTGGCGAAGAATCAGAGCAATCGTTTCATAGTCGAGATAAATGGATAGATAGTAAAGACAAGCAAGTAATTCGAGGAGGTTTGAAAATGAGGAAAATCATTTTCCTGAGTCTGTTCTTGTGTTTGACAGTGATGATTACCAGCTCCATCAGTAAAGCGGACGTGAGCCGTTCGGGGGTTCTGTTCCTTAGGATCGCAGCGGGAGCCAGAGCAGCCGGAATGGGGGAGGCGTTTGTGGCCATCTCGGACGATGCCACCGCCACCCACTGGAATCCAGCCGGATTGGGGCTTTATCCTCTTACCGCCAACTGGTTGGAGTATCCTCTGCCTCCCCAATTTGCGCTCAAATCCATAGCCCTATTGAGGAATGACGTGCCGGAAATGAACTATAAACGATACGATGTCTGGGCTATAAGCGATCTGGATCTGTTCCGGCTGCACCAATCCATTTGGGTTAACTATGAGGAGTATCCGACCTCCTCGGGAGAATCACTGGAAAGCATATTGAGAAAATATACTCAGGTGTCAGATGACGCCCGAATCGAAAGCATGAAGAAGATAACGGCTGAGCTGAACCAGACGGCGAGCAAGGATTCGCTTTTGGTCTTGAAAGAGAAGGTCTTGGCGGCTAAAGGTTCCGGTCAGGAGGGGGATTATCCGACCTTCTGGGATGAGCTCCTCTCCGCTTGGGATGGGTGTCTTTTACTGCCGGATGAGCTTACCAGTATGGTGAAAAAGATCAATGATTTCTTAAGCGACGACAGCCTTACTACCGGAGAACGGGATCAACTGTACGCTCTTTTCCCCAAGGTGATCATGAAAGGACTACCGGATGTGGTGAGAATCCCCTACCGGCTATTATTCACGGACAGTCTGACGATCTGTGCCTCGGACGGGAAACTTCTTTGGGTGGGGAGCAAGGATGGATTGTTATCCTTTGACGGTAAAGGGTGGAGGCGATATTCCACCGAGGAGGGACTTCCCTCGCCTCATATAACTGCCATTCTTCCCATATCCGAAAGGTATGTTTGGGTGGGAACGGATCAGGGAACGATCAAATACG
Source organism: Candidatus Zixiibacteriota bacterium (assembly GCA_043810415.1). Lineage (GTDB taxonomy): Bacteria > Zixibacteria > MSB-5A5 > MSB-5A5 > SM1-73 > CAIVRH01. The sequence continues at coordinate 1,771 of JBDROD010000248.1, forward strand.
ATGGAGCTAAATGGACTCAAATACCATTTGGAGACGGAGTTGAAGATCTCCGGATAGTCGATTTTGCCAATGCGGGAGAAAGACAGATCTGGGCAGCTACCAAGAATCAGCTTTTCAGATTGGAAGGGGAGTCCTGGCAGGAATACGAGCGGTATAACATGAAAATCGGAGATACCCTGGAGAAGGTGATAAAGAGATTTCTGGGGATCGAAGAAGAGAATGCGATCCGGTTGGCTATGGAAAAGGTAAAAACCTACAATGCTCTTCAGGACACGGTGGTAGCGGCAGGTTCCGACGTAAAACTCCCCTTTGACCTGGTTATCAATGGAGAGATCACCGCTTTGGCCTTAGACGGTCATCAAAATCTATGGATGGGGACAAATCATGGTTTGAAAAGGTATACCGAAAACCAATGGTATACCTTTGGATATAAGCTATATACAGCAGTAGAAGGGGACGATGCTCAGAAGGTGGCACAAAGATTCCTCCAGTCCAATGATGAAGAGAACCTAAAGAGGCTTTCTCAGATAATCATAGATTATAATCATCTGGGTCCGGACGGAAAGCTGGAGCCGGGACAAAAGGTATATGTGTATTATAATGCCACGGGGAGCGAGATTTTGTCGCTGGCAAATACCGGAGGGGATCAAATGGTGGTGGGGACCCAATACGGCACCATCCGCTGGGACGGGCAGACCTGGGGAAGGTATTATCACAGCGGTCTGGAGAAATCCAAAACCAAAGAGATAATCCACCGGGACGGGGAGCTATGGTTTGCCACCGGAGAAAAGGTGGTGATATATGCACATGCCAGACGGGAGTTAACTTTCATGCATGCCAACTGGCTGCCGGAGCTGGCTACGGATCTTTATTATGATTACGCTTCCATCGTGATCAACAAAGAGGGTTGGGGAACTCTGGGTGCAAACCTGACCTATCTCTCCTTGGGCAAGAACGTGCGCACGGATGAATACGGGGCGGAGAAGGGGGTATTTGACAGCTTTGAGATGGCCTTTGCCCTGTCCTACGGCACCAAGTTAAATTCAAGGCTATCCTCCGGTATCAGCGGCAAGATGATTTACAGTCACTTGGCAGATCAGGGGGCGGGCTACGAGAAGGGGAAAGGATCCGGCTCGTCATTTGCACTGGATGCGGGCTTGTTATCCAACCTATGGATGCAGTCGGATAATAAATGGACCAAACTGATCCCCTGCTTGGCTTTGGATGCCTGGATTTTGACCAAAGGGTGGGCGGAACGGGAAGGCACAAAGATCATCAAATACGTTCCGGGAGTCGGAGATACGACAGTGGTGGAAAAACCAAAATCATATCATTATCCCGGATTGGGGATTCTGTCTTACTTCATCGCCAAAAAAATTGACCTGGGAATCGCCGCCACCAACTTCGGTCCCAATATCGCCTACATCGACTTGAACCAATCCGATCCCCTGCCCCGCAATCTGGCAGTGGGTTTGGCGTTCCGGTTCGTGGATACCCCGTTCAACAAGCTGACTGCCACCTTTGACGTGAACAAGGAACTGGTTGGCTTGGATGATCCGATGAAGACGGAGATAAAGGAAGCCATAGAGAATATGGGGATAGAATACTGGTACGGAACCTACGTGGCTTTGAGAGCCGGTTACATATACGACCGGGCAGGAGATATAAAAACTCCCACCTTCGGTGCGGGACTGCAATATGGGCATTTCCACTTTGACTTTGCCTACATCCCCTCCTCCAAGGATTTGGCATTGGCCAATACCATGAGATTTTCCATGACCGGAAGTTTTTAGTGGGAGTCTCACGGTAACCATAGGATGTTTAATAATCCGTTCCCGTTTTATATCGGATGCTGATCTATACGGATGATGCGCATGGTAGGTGAAGAGTGTAGCTAACCGTTTGTTTACATTATGAGGAATTCTTTGGTAAATTTAAAGCCGAAATCAATTATCGTATTTTTTATCTTGCTCATGCCCGGTTTTATTTTGGCAGATACCAATCAAATTCTACGAATACAGGATAAAAAGCTTTTAAACTCGGATCAGGAACGATCCATTGCAGACAGCAAACCAGGTTTTAAAAGCGACGTCTCCCGGAAGGATTTACTGGGGCTGGATAGAGAAAACTTCTATTCGCTGCCGCGATTTTCCAAAGTCGCTTTTTCTCCCACCCAAACCTTGAAGATACTATGCATCCGGGTGGAATTTCAGGAGGAGAACCCGGATGATCCCCGCACCACCGGCACCGGTCTTTTCGACATGAGAAGCCAGGATGAATTCTATCAAAGCGAAGGGCATTTAATAGATCCATCGCCGCATGACACATTGTATTTTCAAAAACATCTTTTGGCTTTGCACAACTACTGGTGGACGGTCTCTGAAGGCAAGTTATCTCTGGAAGGGGACGTTTTCCCGCGGAGTGAGAATTCGGCTTACCGGCTCCCTTTTCCCATGGTGCATTACGGGGCACCGGATTCGTCCCTAGACGTCAAAATCGAGATGTTGAGGCAGTTCTTCCATGACAGTTTCAATTTAGCCGATTCTTTCTCGGTCTATGGGGATTCGCAGATTTACCATATCGATTTTTCCCAGTACGATTGTTTCATGATTTTCCATGCGGGCGCAGACTTGCAGAGTGATCTGGGGGAATTGGTGAATCCCACCCCCGGAGACCTTTTTACCGGCTTTATCACCCTGGGAGATACGGTGTGGGTAAACGGCGGAACTTATCCCATAACCGAAGGAACCTTCATGCCGGAAACCCGCAGCCAGGATAACCGGGTAACCGCTTTAAACGGAGTCTTTGCCCATGAATTCGGACACCAGCTGGGGCTTGTGGATTTATACAATTCCCAGAATTTCATGACCCAGGTGGGGGATTTTTCCCTGATGGACAACAATGCCCAGAACATCGGGGTGGATGTGGGATATGGGGTGTTCGTGTCCGGTGTACTGCCGGTATACCCGGATGCCTGGAGCAGGGCATATCTCGGGTTTGTGGATCCGGTGGAGATAAGAAACCAAGACGACATCCGGCTATACGCTGCCGAGATGTTGACCAGCCAGCTGCAAGCCATAAAAATACCCATCACCCCGGAGGAATATTTTCTTTTGGAGAATCGGGAGGTGGATCTGGACAAGGATCATTTCAGCGGGCTGCGGGCAGACAGCGTTACCAACGTGATTTTGGGTCCGGTGAATATGAACAGGCAGTACAACCGGGAATATGACTGGTTGCTTCCCGGTTCGGGTATATTGATCTGGCACGTGGATGAGGGGGTGGCATATTTGGATTACGATGGCGATGGTTTGAACAATTTCTGGGATAACGACCTGCAGGCGGACAAAGACAGGCGCTTCGTTTCCCTAGTTGAAGCGGACGGGATCATAGATTTCGGCGGTAATTATTACACCGGATACGGTGAAAAAGGGGATATATTTTACCAGGGGAACAATACCGCGTTTACCCCTTACACTTTTCCTGCCTCCAAAAGCAACAACAAATCCGATACCCACATTTGGATAACCGGCATCGGCATTGCCGATACGGTGATGACTCTTGATATTCTTCAAAAATGGACCCAAGCCGGATTTCCCCAAAAATTCATACCGGAAACCGGTGCCAGCTCGCTGGTCTATGGTGATTTATACAAAAACGGCAATGTGGGTATCTTCCTCTCCTCGGGGAGATTCATTCACGCCTGGGGTCCCGGGGGAGCCGGGTTGTTTCCTTATCCGGATTCGGTGGTGATCACCAGATTTGATTCCTATCAGACCACTCTTCCCTTAGCCATATTCGCCGTGGACGATTCCGCTTTCGTCGGACCTCCTTCGTTGGGAGATTT
>JBDROD010000249.1:0-3431 GCA_043810415.1 Candidatus Zixiibacteriota bacterium
CAAGCGTTCCTTCATGCACCGAAATCCATCCCAGGAGAAAGCCGATGAGGAAAATGCCGAGCATATAAGGGATGGGGTAATGGATCGTCTCCGGATTTGCGAAGTGGGGGATCACGAATGCCCCCCCGGAAATAAAGGACAACCACAAACGGTTTCGGTTTAAGAGACTAAACCACTGCATTAGATATCCGCGAAAGAATAGTTCTTCTGTTGCGGCTTGAATGGATATTAAAAGGAGCGAGAGCACCAGAGCAAAATAAAATGTATTGGGATCAAATGAAAAGGTGAAGTCCTTCGGATCATGCATAAGAAGGGCGTCTGCTATCGTAAGCAGGGCAATGATTCCAAACCACAAACCAAAGCCCAAAGCGATCCGCTCCCAGTTGATTTTAGTGTTCACCGTAATCACTGCAAGCCACGGGCGTTTATGAATCCAAGGCGAGACAATCAGACAAGCGATGAAGAAAGGAATGAAGCCCGCCAGTAAAATGGCCTGGGCAGGCAGAGAGCCAGCTTTCAATGGGTCGGCAATATCCTCCAGCGGCACATCGGGGAAAAACAGCCGAGAAAGCGCGAGTATTAGGATAAAGCCCAACCCCACATAAGCAAATAGGATCCATAGGGTCCCCCCGAGGTAACGCCAGTGGGAAGCTTTGCCGATTCGGGCTGCGTCAAGATAGGAATGATTCATGAAATCCTCATTGGGGAGTATTGAAGGCGCAAATCTTTATTCACCCAGGAGAATTATTCGATTGTCTGCTTTCTTATCGGAAACGAAAGGGGAATTCTTAAAGGTCAACCAAGAGATATATAATCAAATTTAAACTGGATACACCCAGGGAGAATGCAGAGCTGCCTTACGATAACTATCGATTCGCAGACCGCTCATTTTTTCAATTCAAAAGATCCGACCCCCTACTCCATTTAGAATTCGGCAAAAGGCCAGGCCCAGGCATCGGGACCCAAGGGAAGCCGGGTGGAACCGGGATGCACGACATACCCCTTTTGGGTTCGTTTCCCAAAGTCCTTGCGAAAAGCTTCTATACCTTTGGCCATCGTACGGTTGGGGGTCGTGGAGAGCTTCACCTCGACAGGGATCAGGTTTACTCCATTATCTACTACGAGATCTACTTCTGTACCTATGGCTGTCCGCCAGAAGTAAATCTGGGGTTCTTTACCTTGATGGGTCAAGGTACGTACCGTTTCGTTCACCACCGCAGTCTCCATGATGGCACCACCCATCGGTCCTGCCATAGCGTGCTCTGGGTCCCTCAATCCTACCAGGTAGCACAAAGTACCCACATCGGCAAAATAGACTTTAGGGCTCTTGACCAAACGTTTACCAATATTGGCAAAGTATGGCCGGAGAGTAATAATCTGGTAAGTTGCTTCCAGCACAGAAAGCCATGACTTGACGGTGTTCACCGCCAGGCCTAAATCCCTGGCGATATCAGATAGATTCAACAACTGTGCGCTGCGTGCGGCCAATGCCCGCAGGAAAGACTGGAACTGACTGAGATCACCGATCTGTCGTAGGGAGCGGACATCCCTCTCTAGATAAGTCTGAACATAACTGGCTTGCCATAGGGTTGTATCTCGCTTTGGATTTACCACCAGCTCCGGGTACCCCCCCCCGCAATAAACTTTTCCACAAGTCCCTATAAACAGCTCCTCTCCGTTGCCTTTGCACCTTCGCTTCCCAAGGCAGAGGAGCTTGGGGCTTATTTAGTGTTTCACGAAATGTAAGAGGAAGCAGACGAAGTACAGCCGCTCTGCCGGCAAGAGACTCGGTAACGCGCTGAGCCAAGAGGAGGTTCTGAGAACCGGTGAGGATGTATTGCCCAGTACGGTCTCGATGGGCATCAACATGTTCCTTGATATAAGGGAAGAGTCCAGGAGCATATTGCACTTCATCAAAAATCACCGGAGGAGGATACAACTCTAAAAAGCCTCTCGGGTCACTGTTGGCCGCTGCCTGTATATCGGGGAGTTCCATAGAAATATACTGGTGACTTTTAGCCAGGAGGTATTTGAGTAGGGTCGTTTTCCCCGCCTGTCGCGGACCGGTGAGCATAACCACTGGAAATTCCTGCACCACCCGGGTCAAAACCCTTTCAAGAGTGCGTTTGATATATTTCATACTAACCCTCCTTGCTCCATTATATGTAATTATGCATTTTAAATGCAATTTTGCAACTCAATTATCCTGCTCTTAAAATTTGTTGTCGCCACTCTGGCTGGAAATGTTACCTATCCAATAAACGGGAGCATATTTACTCCAGGAATTTCGATCCCCAATCTTGAAGGAGGACTTACTCCCAGCAACTGCCGCATTTATTCTCTATCTCATTTTCTAAAGGGAGGCGTTTAAATAGGATAGAACCAAGAATTGGAAAATCCCATGTCCCAAACAGTTCATTCTCAATACGGAATGACTAATTTTAAAGGTTTATCGGCGAAAGCAATTTTAAAGTTTTAAAAGATATTTGGAGCTATTTTCGAAATGGGAAAGAAGAAATTTCTTTAAGAGGACTACCTTTACGATAATTTCTTTAACCGCCGCCATCACCGCACTGGGCATCTCTTTGAAAATCGTTACCAATCCATTTTGTGCGACGAGGAGAACTACCTATTGGGCCTCGTCCAGTACATCCACCTAAACCCAGTCAGGGCAAAAATTGTCACCACCCTTAACGAATCAGACCGCTATTCCTGGAGCGGCCACAGCGCCGTCATGGGAAATGCCAAGCAAGACTGGATGGACACGGTCTATGTTCTTTCCCAGTTTGGGGCACGAAAGAAAGCCGCCAGAAACGCTTACCATAGGTTTGTGGCCGAAGGCATGGCCATGGGCAAAATTTCCGAGTTCGCCGGTGGCGGGCTCATCAGGAGCAAGGGGGGTTGGTCCCAAGTGTTATCCGTCCGGAGAAGAGGGCAAAAAGAAGAATCAGACGAACGAATTCTCGGGAGTGGAGATTTTGTCAACGCCATTCTCAAAGAAGCAGAGGAGAAGATAAGCCGCCAGCTAAAGCTCCGGCGGACCGACAAGACCATAACCAAGGTTATCGAAGAAGAGTGCAAGAGAGGACGCACAAGCCCGGACGAGCTCAAAGGAGGCAGCCGTCGGAGGAAGGTGAGTGCGCTTCGGGCAAGGATAGCGAAACGCGGGGTGGATGAATTGGGATTATCTATGGCAGAGATAGCGCGGCACGTTGGAGTGACCACGTCCAGCATCGCCAGGGCGGTTGCACGATTGGAAGAAGAGGGATGATGGTGATAGGGATTATAAAGAAATCTAGGACACGACGTCCCCTACAATACTACAATAAACGGTGACCTTGATCATGGGTTTTCCCGTTAAAATAGGTGAGATCGTGGAAGCGATCGATCTCCAGACGGATGAAACTGTTGCGTACCTGAACAAGAGAACG
>JBDROD010000250.1:0-4702 GCA_043810415.1 Candidatus Zixiibacteriota bacterium
TACACCAAGTGGCTGGCTCCAGCTGGCGCTGGCATTTACGTCATCACCAACTGCGTGACAGACGAGTGCGGTTTAGTAGCTTGCTGCCCGGATACATTCGAAGTAGTGCCGATCATCGACCAGGTCGATATTGCCGAAACCGAGTGCGTCGATCCCGGCTCTTACGTGGATGTGCCGATTTACCTGCACAACAACACCAATCCGTTCGGTGGATTTGAGCTCGAGGTAGAGTTCGATTACACCTCCATGACCTTCGTGGGCGCGGATATGGGCGATCTGTTGACTGGTCTGTATGATGCAAGCGAGCCCCCGGTTATCATATCGTGGGAGTACTTCAACTACAGACTGCTGCCTTGCCCGTCCTGCGGATGCTGCAAGTACAAGATACTGCTTCTGGGTATGAACGATCTACCCAACGGCTCGAACAACGTCGGTGCCTGCATTCCGACCGGCAGCGATGGCGAGTTGGTGGTTCTCCACTTCGTAGTGAACAACGACGAGAAGCTGCGTGGCTTCATGATCCCAGTTTGCTTCGAGTGGGAAGGCACCGTGGTTAACGACCTGTTGGTGGAAGATTGGGACTGCGCGGAGAATACCTTCTCCAGCTGCGACGGAAACATCCTCTACACCAGCAAGATGCTCTGTCAGTATGCTCCAGGCTTGTGCGATCCTCCGACCGGAGGCATTGTCTCCAACATGACCTTCCAGACCGACGTTTGCGGTTTGAACTGCGGCGGCGTGCTGGTTTGTGGTGGTACTAATGAAGTGTGCAAGCGCGGTGACGTGAACTACAACACCCTGGCGTACGAAGTGGCTGACGCGGTATTGTTTGCCCGCTACTTTGCCGAGGGATTGGGCGTGTTCACCGATCCGTCTTACCAGATTTGCGCTACTGACGTCAACGCTGACGGCAGGGCCTTAACCCTGTCAGACTTGGTTTACTTGATCAGGGTTATCCTGCACGATGCGGTTGAGATTCCGAAGCTGGCTCCGTCCACCATTGCCAACGTGATCGTGTACAACGGTACCATCACCGTCGAGGGTGCCAACGTCGGCGCCATACTGTTTGAGTTCGACAGTGCGGTTAACCCGACCCTGTTGGCTGCCAACATGGAGATGATCAATAAGGACACCAAAGTGTTGGTGTGGAGCAGAACCGGAAACAGCATCGAGAACGCAGCTGAAGTTCTCAGCTACACCGGCGATGCGAAGCTGACCAGCGTGACGGCGGTGGATCGTGACACCCGTGTGCTCACCACCACCATCACTGCCAAGGTAGCTCCGAGCACCTTTGCCCTGCATGCGGCTTATCCCAACCCGTTCAATCCATTCACTAACCTGAGCTTCACCCTTCCGGAAGCCGTCAACTACAGCCTGAAGATTTACAACGTGGCTGGACAGTTGGTGAGAGCTTACGAGGGAACTGGCTCGACTGGCTTGAACGTGATCACTTGGGACGGAAAGGACAATGCTGGTAACTCTGTTTCCAGCGGCGTCTACTTCTACAAGCTGATTGCTGGCACGTTCAGTGCGACCGAGAAGATGGTTATGATGAAGTAAGATAGTAAGATAGCTTCATCGTAGGCTTCTTTTTAGCGATGTCCTCTCCCCCGCAAATGCGGGGGAGAGGCTTCGCTATCTAAAAACCCAAATAGAGATTGTCTTCTTTAACTTTTTTGAAGGAGGAGGAAAGGAAGAAAGATTGCTAACGTGACGAATTCTCCCGGAGAATGAAACGGGAAACGTGAAACAAGTTGCGATTGGCAATGAAAAAATACACGAAAAACATAAAGTTATACTGGCCTTCAAGAGCCAAAAAGGAGTTTGATGTTTTGAAAGAGCCGATCCCCCTCAAAAGGATGAGACGGCTATTTTTTTTATGGGGAAGAGCTTTTATGACTGCAACTAAGCAATAAACTGAATGGAGAATAAACCATAGAGCCCGTATGGGCGAATTGGGTTTTTCAACAATCCCTTACAGCTCCGACTGCTTTCTGGAGCAGAAGGAAAAATTCAGATCGAGAAACGTAATTTGAGTTAAAGAGTCGGATGAAGCAGGAGATAAAGAATGTACGAATGTAAGATAGTCTCAAACAGTCAGGAAAGAACTTTTCAAAAGATAAGAGTAAATAAACGTATTTCATTATATATATCCGCTAAGACATGTCTACCGGTTATTTCCGAAGAAGAGGAAATCCTCCTTTCTACCCCCTCTCTCCCGCCTGTGGCGGGAAGGAGGGGACGGGTGGGAAGTTCACAGATTTGCCGAAATTCGGATGCAACCAGATATAACACATTTGGTTTGGTCACATTTTGAACAAAAGATGATGGCAGGCACAGATTTTGCCATTTTTAGGTTTGAAAAAATGGATTTCAGGTTATATTAATGTATTAGAGAAGCAGGGGCTGTTATGAGGAAGGGACTGTTAATAAAATACTTAGCGATCATCATTAGCTTAGGGTGCTTGTGGACTTTAGGCAGCGGGAGTTCTTTTTGCCAAAATCGTCCTCCCGTTTTTAGTCCGTTTCCCGACTGCTTTGTGAGCGTGTCGGGTTGGGACGATCTGCAGCGTGCCGGGGATGTCTCCGGAGAGGAAGCCGGTAAGGGATGGGAGGGAGGTACCTTTGCCACGTGTCATGTAGCGGAGAAGGAGACTTTAGAACTCTTAATCCATGCCATCGATCTGGACGGGGACGTGATTCACATCTCCGTGGAGAATGCGCCTGCCTCCGCTTTATTTTCGGAGATGGGGAACGGTGAGGCCCGGCTGCTCTGGGTACCGGAATATTTAGGTCCCCTCTCGGCGGAGGGAAGCCCGTTCTTGCTTTTCTTTGTGGCTCAAGACGAAAGTTCAGAAACCCGATTAAGGGCGAAGATCGCCGTGACTAATGTGAACAGAAATCCGGAGCTATTCGCACCCGACTCCCTGGAGGCGGTGGTGGGCAGCCCGCTGGTATTTCAGATAAAAGCTACGGATCTGGATTCGGAACAGGTGGATCTGCAGATACTGAACCCTCCCCCCGGGATGAACTACGACGGAGGAACCGGCATCTTCAATTGGACTCCCCAGCTTTCGGATACCGGGCTTTGGGTAATAGAAACCAAAGCCACGGATCAATCGGGAGGAGAAGCCTTGGCGGAGACCAAGATAAGCGTGGTACTCCCCTCTACATTCAACCTAAGCTTGGATGTGAAAGAGGCGATTTTGGGCACAACGGTAGAGGTTCCTCTTAAATTGACGAATTCCGATCCGGTGGCAGGTATGGAGCTTTGCGTCAAGTTCGATCCGTACGAATTCACCTTTTTGGGAGTTTCCCGCCAGGGCTGCCGGACCGAGGGCTGGGAGTACTTTTCGTACAAGGAAAAGGTTTTGAGTCAATTCAACGTGGTGAAAATAGTCGGTATCGCCGATTTTCCCAACCAGGTTTCGACGGTGCCTTTGCTTCCGGATTCCGGAACCATAGTCAAACTGAGCTTCCAGCTGACCTCCGATCCGTATCTGAACGGGTTTCTGTTGCCGCTGGAGTTCTGCTCGGTCAATTTCACCGACAACACCCTTTCCACCAGCCGGGGGAGTTTCATCACCCGGGCGGAGATAAACGCCACCAACGGCGGGGTTCTGCTCAATTCTTCCCAGACCCTTATCGGAGACATCAATCTAAACGGTATTCCCTTTGAGATCGGGGATGCGGTTAAATTCGCCGCGTATCTGGCGGGAACGACCAAACTTTCTCCTCAACAGATGATCAACTCGGATGTGAACCAGGACGGAAGAATGGGGACCTTGTCCGATCTGGTGTTTTTGATTCGGCATATCATAGAAGGAGGATACGCGCCGGACGGACAGGATGTGGAAGGCGGCGAGGAGGCGATAGTACAGATTTCGTCCGAAGCGCAGCAAACCACGGTGGTGATCGACTCGCCCACGCCGGTGGGTGGAGCCATGGTGATATTCAAAGGAGAGAAGCTGAAAATCGAAAACATAAAGCTGTCGCCGGAGGCATCGGGTTTGGATCTATATACCTCTCAAGTTGGGGATGAGTTCAGGGTGATGGTGATCAGCCAGAAGGCACAGCCGCTTCCCCTCGGTGATAAGTCGCTGTTTAGCTTTGAGGGGGAAGGTTACGATACCATTGAAATATCTTTGGCGGATACGGATGGGAAGCTGATGAAGGTCGAGCAAAAGCAGGCGAACAATAGCAAGCCCGCTAAATATGCGCTTTATCAGAACTATCCCAACCCGTTCAATCCGGAGACCCAGATCAAATATTCGGTCAGCGGGGATGGTGTGATCCACGTCACTCTAAAAGTCTATAACGTGGTGGGTCAGCTGGTGAAAACCCTGGTGGATGAAGATCAGATCCCCGGGGAATACAGCCGAGCCTGGAACGGGAAGGACGAGAAGAACCAGGATGTCGCCAGTGGAATGTATTTTTACAAACTGAAAGTTTCGGAATATACCGAAACCAAAAAGATGGTGCTTTTGAGGTAGTCGCCTGATTTATCAGGCTAAAAGCTCGATCCTTCGACTGGCTCAGGACGGTGAGCTTGTCGAACCGTAAATCGAGCGACTACGAAAAAACGATGTGAATTGAAATGGATTTCACATTTAGTGCAATAAATAAGGAACGCACGCATGATAATGCAAGGTGTGTGAATTAGCTTGCAAGTATGACTTTACGTAACGGAAACGAAAAGTAT
>JBDROD010000251.1:0-8876 GCA_043810415.1 Candidatus Zixiibacteriota bacterium
CTGAATGGTCCCGAGGATGAGTTTGTTTACCAGGCGGGGGGAATAGACGCGGGAAAGGCAAAGCAGGATCTGTCGCAGATCAAAGTTGTTCCCAATCCTTATATAGCTCATGCAATTTGGGAAAATAAAGAGGGGATAAGAAAGATCCAGTTCACCCATCTTCCGGATGTGTGTACCATTCGCATATACACTCTGGCTGGAGATCTGGTGAGTGCAATCGAGCATGCCAACGGCAGCGGGACTGAGGATTGGGACATGCTCAACAAAGATCAAATGGGCATCGTACCCGGCGTCTATTTCTACCATGTGGACTCGAAATATGGGCAGAGGCTGGGTAAGTTTGTGGTGATAAAATAGTCCACGCATGTAACGGACAAACCGGATATTAGATAATCTCAATTAATTTCTCCTAAATCCCCTCTCCCCCTCGGGGAGAGGGCAGGGTGAGGGGGAATTAAAGAAATCTTAAAAGAAGGAGTGCCGAAATGAAAATGAAGATAACCGTCTGGATTGCCATTTTGCTTATCTTGAGTCTGGCACACTTGGTCTATCCCGCGGAGTTCTCCCGGGTGGGGACGATCGGAGGACAGTTTCTCAAGATAGGGATGGGAGCCCGATATGTGTCGATGGGGGAGGCGTCGGTCGCCTGCGTGAATGATGCCTATGCCATGTTCTGGAATCCCGCAGCTTTAACCCAGATAAGATCCTCCGATCTATCGCTGACCAACGTGGATTGGATCTCCGATGCCCAGCTAAACTATGCCAGCTTTGGCAAAGCCTTAAGTGAATACAGCGCCTTTGGGGTCAGTCTAACCGCTTTTACCATCGGGGATATGGAGGTGACTACGGTGGAGGAGCCGGAAGGCACCGGAGAAACCTTCACCGCCTCTTCTTATGCCCTGAGTTTGGGTTATGCTCGTCAATTGACCGACAGATTTTCCGCCGGGATAAGCGCCAAATATGTTTGGGAAAGACTCTCGGAGGAGAGGGCTTCCGGAATCGCTTTCGATTTCGGCACCCTTTTCTACACCGGCTTCAAAAGCTTAAGGATCGGAATGAACATCTCCAATTTAGGCCCCGAGCTTAAAATGGAAGGTCCCGAGCTGGACACTTATTACAATCCCCAGCCGGGAAATCCTAATTACGATAACGTTAATGCCAATTTGGCTGTGGATCCTTACGATCTACCCTTGACCTTCAGAATCGGATTGGCTTATGATCTGATGGATTCACCCGAATCGAAATTCACCGTGTGTATGGATGCCAAGCATCCTAATGACAACGTCCAGCAAGCCAGCCTGGGTGGAGAGTATATCTGGAATGAGATGTTCTCTTTAAGAGCCGGGTACAAGTTTAATTACGAAGAGGAGGGCTTGACCTTGGGTGCGGGGATGAAGATAAAAGCTGGCAAAAGCACCGAGATGAACATAAACTATGCCTGGGCGGATTTCTCCCGTCTCTCCAGCGTTCACCGTTTCTCGTTAGGATTTGAATTTTAGAGTCTCCCCTGTTCGTAACGGACAAAGTGCCCGCTACCTACAGTTGAGGTTTTCGGAGTGCAGAAGCTTGTTGGAGCGAAGCGGAAATCCCGCTAAAGCGGGGCTTCTGCGGTTTCAACTCTCCTGTCGGGTAGCTCCCTGTTAGTCACGGACACCCTGTCCGTGATGAAATCATTGCAAGGTGAAAGTACCTCAGTATTCTTCTCCCCCGGGGATCATTCTGAATTTTAATTGGTAGCCGCAGGCTTTAGCCTGCGTTTTCCTTTTATATTGTGCAAACGAATGATATAGATTCCCACTTCTGTTAACACAACAAAGAAAGTTGTTTAAGGAATATTTTTCAGCAGATCTAAAACAAAACTAGCTGAATTGTCCGCAGCTACTTTAAAGAATTCCCTCAATTCCTCGGTAGCGGTTTCGGAGCCGGAGCCGCCCGCCAAATCGGAACAGCTTCTCACCACCAAAACCGGAACCCCGTTTATATTCGCCACCTGCACCACCGCCGCAGACTCCATGTCCACGATCCGGGCATCAAACTGATTTTTCAGATATTCCCTTTTCTCCTTTTGATCGATAAACGAATTACCGCTCACCCCCTTTCCCCCGATTCTCACTTGAGGAACCCGCTCTTTGACCGGTTTTAGATTCAGTTCAGGTACGGAGGATTTCGCTCGTTCCATTAACGTGCTGTCGACATTGAAAAAGAGCGCCGGTTTTATTTCGTCCTCGCTGGGTAAGACCACATAGATGGAATCGGGCACATATCCGTCCTTGCCGTAGTAACCATAATCATGCGTCGCCCATTGATCCGGGATTACAATATCGCCTATATGATTGACCGAATCGATCCCTCCGCAGATACCGGTAAAGATAATCTCTTGGGGATCGAATCTGTCTATCAAAAGCTGGGCGGTCATGGCAGCCTTGGTCATCCCCACTCCGGAATTCACGATTATCACGTTGCGGTTCTCCAATTTGCCGAACCAAAATATTCGACCCTTTATATAAAGGCTGTCCTGTAAAGTGAGCTTCGACCGCAGTAGAGCCCCCTCCTGATCAAAAGCATACATCAACGCAATCCTCTTTTTATCCTGGGCTTGGGATGGGACAAAAGCGATAAAGACCAAAAGCAAAATCCATAAGCATATCGATTTTCTCTTCATATCTTTGTACCTCTTTGAGCTGTAAATAAGGTTTTTAAATGTTAGCTCGGGATGCTATCACCCCGAACCATATCTAGACCCTCAATCACTCGAACCCTCGAATCCTCGAACCCTATTTCACCCTCTTGGAGAACCGCATCCACGAAAAAGAGAAGATGATTATGCCAAAGATGGCCAAAGCCATTACCTCGGGGTAGAGGGCATCGATGAAAGCCCCTTTCATAATTATGCTGCGAACGATTTTCATAAAATAGCGCAGTGGATTGATGTAGGTGACGTACTGGATTGCCTTGGGCATGTTTGAGATGGGAGTGAAAAAACCCGAGGTAAGCAGGGCAAACAGCGCGAAAAACCAGGAGAAGAACATCGCCTGCTGCTGGGTCTTGGCGATGGTGGATATGAATATCCCCACCCCCAGGGTGGTGAAAAGGTATAGAAAAGACAGAGCATAAAGAAACGACCACGAGCCGACAAAAGGTATTCTAAACCAGATCACCCCGAAAGCCAGCGCGATAGACATCTCCAGAAAACCGATCAGGGCAAAGGGAATGATCTTTCCCAAAAGCAATGCGGGGGTGGTTATCGGGGTGACCTTCAGTTGCTCCAAGGTTCCGATCTCTCTTTCTCTGACAATAGCCAGGGATGTGAGCATCACCGTAATTAATGTCAATAGCAATGCCACTATTCCCGGAATCACTAAGCACACTGATTCGCCTTCGGGTACTTTGCATCTCAAAGTCAAGGGACTTCTGACCCTAAGCGCGAATAGAAATGGGATCATGATTTCCAACATGTCACTTGCAACCCATTAGCCTACTCGATGTTGGCTTTTCGATTCGTCATGGCGTGTTCAATCTTGACCTTCTAACCCTCCATTATTTTGTTCCCAGAGAATAGATAAAAGGACTTGACTTTTGGTGAGAAGGGCGGTAGAATAGTTCCGCTGACAGTGAATAAGGTTTATCGAAGCACTGAGTGATGGCGGAAAACCAGGCTTAACCGTAAAGAGGACTTCGTTGATCGTCTGAACACCTGCTAAAAATTAAATGTGAGTTGAGGGCCCGCGGAGAAGTAAACTTTCCCTTTTTGCAATTCGCTTGAGCTACACCCCATAGTCAACTGATCTCTACATTTGGAATTGACCCTGGATAACCCACACGTGCAAAACGGGAAGCCATCATCTTATTTTGAGGTGCAAATGAATAATAAAAATAAAAGCTCTTATTTATTCACGACTTAGGCAATACCTCAATATCAGGAATTCCCTGGGGAAGCGTAACCGCTTCTGGTATGGAATTCGCTTCGTGATGTTCAAAGATTGGCAGATAACGAACCGCCATGGCAAAGATGAAGAATCCGGTGGCTACCAGGCTTAAGGTGATCGCAATCTCCATCAACGATGGAAAATAGTTAACTCCGGAAGAAGCTACGAAACCGGTAGTAGAAACATTCAATCGGTTTAGCAAAAAGCCAACAATAGTGCACACCGAAGCATAATACAGACCCAGGGTGGATAACCTTACCTTTCGTATGGAGAGTAAGATGATAGGGGCGATTACTCCGCTCAAGATTTCCAACCAGAAAAGCCAGGTCTCCATGCGTGGTAAGAAAAATGCTGACCAAACTCCCCGCATGTAAAAATCGTAAACTTTCATCAAAAGATACATCACCAAAACCACCAAAAGGATCCTTCCGATATCCGCCAACACGTCCTCTTTCAACCGGTGACCGAAAGCCCTGAAGCTTAAGTGCGACTCAAAGATCACCATGGCGCATCCTGCGGCAATGGCTGAGACATAGAACAACAGAGGAAGCGATGCGGAGTACCAGAAGATGTATAATTTCTGGGGAACGATCAAAAACAACGAACCCAAGGAGGATTGGTGCATGGTGGAAAGGATGACTCCTATTATGACCAAAGGAACAGTTACCTTGGTTATCCATCTTTTGGGTCCGTGCCACCCCAAACGATCTAAGAGATTGGGGCTGAACTCGAAAAACAGAACTGTGGTATAGAACATGACACACATGGCGACTTCAAACAGTGCGGAGTGAGGATTTCCCATAAAAAGGGGATTGTAGATTTTATCCGGACGTCCCACGTCAAACAAAAGCCCCACGATCACCATAAGGTATCCCAAAAATGCGGTCAAGATGGTAGGCTTCAACACCGGATAAAACCGCTTTATGTGAAAAACATAGACCGAGGCTGCTATGGTGAATCCACCTGCGGCCAGACCCACACCCGAAATCACGTCGAAACCGACCCAGAGTCCCCAGGGATATTTATCACTTAAATTAGTGGAAGCCCCCAGACCCTGGGTAAAACGAATGATGGTGGCTATTAGACCAGCTATCCAGATTAGAAACAACACCACCTTCCAAAAGGTTATCTTGAACGGTAGTTTGATGTTCATCTTGTCTTCCTTTTTTTAACTGGATTCATCTTTAATTTCCTGCGATAAGCTTACTTGCTCTCTTTAATTTGCGACTCCCGCTGTTTTTTTTGGTAATCCGCCAGCTCCATCCGGCGGTCGATGATCCACCATACCCCGTAAAGGAATGCGCCACCAAAGATGACGATGCTGGGAACCTTTTTTAGAGCAGCCCAGGTAAGTTCTGGCAGAGGTCGATCCCCAAGATTGATAGGGAAGCCGAAAGTTTCAAATGGAACGCTCGACAGGAATAAGACCGATGTCCCTCCCGCCTCCTTCTCACCGTAGATGTGGTTCACATACTGACCTGGGTTCTCTTCTATTCGCTTGCGCGCTTCAGCAATCAGCTCGTCCCGATCTCCGAATTTCGTAGCTCCTGTAGGGCAAGCTTCAGCACATGCAGTGATCTTTCCTTCTTTTAGTCTTTCATAACACATGATGCATTTTCTTACTTTGGGGGCTCGTTTTTTCCATTCATAAGTCGGAACGCTGAAAGGACATGCCTGCATGCAATAACGACAACCTATACATTTGTAAGCATGATAGATCACCGCACCTTCCGGAGTCTTTTCAAAAGCTCTCACCGGACAAACCGAGGCACAGGTGGGATCGTTACAATGCATGCACAAACGACGATAATAAACGCCGTCTTTTTCCTTAACCACGGTATATGCTGTGTCGGAGAGCTCTGCTTCCTGTTCCCCGGGAAGCCCATTAGCTTCCTTGCAGGCTGAAGCGCAAGCTTGACATCCGATGCATTGGGTGATGTCGATTAAGAGCGCCTTTTTAATTGCCATTTAACGACTCCTTGATCTTGAGTTTTTGTCCCCCTTTTAATACTTTCCAAATATAATTACGTAAAGCCCTCCAGGCAACTGATGATATCGGTACCTTCGTGACTATTACTCTTTTCTATCCACTAAAAGCCAATCCGATCAGAGGAAAAGGGGGTTTCGCAGGGACAGCCCTTGTGGCTGTCTGACATGGAGTTAGGACAGGGACAAGCCCTGTCCCTACGCCATGCCCGCTCTCCAAAATGACTTTTTCAACACGCCTTTTCAGACTCATATTAGTTTCATATTCTCCTTCTATGCCGAAAACCTATCCAGGGCTTAGTTTGTCGCGACAGCTTGACTTCTCTGTGAAACTCGTACCAAAGCGTCAGAGAGCTCTTCTGGGGTGAAAGGCTTGGGCACGTAGTCGGATATCCCAGATCTTATGGCTTCGATGGAGGAGTCCAGCGAAGGATAGCCGGTGATCATTATCACGGTGATGTTGGGATTCTCTTTCTTTACTTTTCTGGCCACCTCCAGTCCATCCATCTCCGGCATCTTCCAGTCGGTGAGTAATACGTCAAACCTGTTACCCTTAACCTTATTCAAAGCTTCTTCTCCGGACAGAGCGAAGTCGACTTGATAACCTTCCTGGCTTAGGATCTTCTGGCAACTGTTGCACACGGTCTTTTCGTCGTCTACTACCAAAACGTTGCGGATGCGGTTAGTAGGCGCTGCCACGACAGCAGGGGCAGGCTGAACAGTCGGTCTAACTGCCGGTCTTACTGCTTTCGTTACATGGGGAGTCATTTCTATCCTTTCTTCCACCCTTTTGCCTCTTCTGACCAGAGCATCGATTATCAGAGCCACTATGAAGGTCAGTGCTACTAATAGGGCTACCATTTTTTACTCCTTTCTTTTTTATTTTTATTTGTTTTCATTCTCTTCTTAACTTTTCAGGTTCAGATTAACTACAAAAGCCTCTTTGAGCAATCCAGTTTGAAGATTTCAAAACTTATTTTATCCCAAAGGCTTTTTCCCAAAAGCTGCCTTGAAGAGTCCGGCAAATATGGTGAAGATCACCAGTGGACCCAAGAAGACGAAGAACAATCGGGAAAAAACAGGTGCTAAAATAGATTTCAAAGCGAATCCTACGGGTCCGACTTTTTCCTCTGCAAATGGTTTTGGAGTAACAGTCGGAGCGACTTGGGGAGTCTCCATCACCTCTGGTTTCGCTATTGGAGTCACCACACCTTTTTCAACCAACCGATCCAGAACCAACTCTGTCGGAACAGCTTGACCTTTGGCTAAGGCTCGGATCATCACATCGGAGAGCTCCTCCGGAGTAAAGGGCTTGGGCACATAGTCGGATATCCCGGACCGGATGGCTTCGATGGAGGATTCGAGTGAAGGATAGCCGGTAATCATTATCACCACCACATTGGGTTTCTCTTTCTTTATTCTCCGGGCAACCTCAAGTCCATCCATCTCCGGCATCTTCCAATCGGTGATCACCACGTCGAACCCATCCCCCTTAACTTTTTTTATTGCTTCCGCACCCGAAAAAGCAAAGTCCACTTTGTAACCTTCCTGGGTCAAAATCTTCCGACAACTGTTGCATACCGTCTTCTCGTCATCCACTACCAGAACATTGGCTCTGCGTTTCATATTAATCACCCCTTTCAGTTAGCCGGTTGAGGGCTAACCGCAACAGACATTTCCTTCATTATTACGCCCAAGCATGTGGGCAGTAAAGCCAAGAAGAATAACCGAGAGGCTAAGGCAGACAAAACGAATTTCCCGATGAAAACTTTAGTCTTAAAGGATTCTTCCTTTGGCTTTTTCATTAGATTGAGTTCCGTTTTTTCATTTATCCCCACCTCAGTTTTCGTAGTTGGCCTCAAATCTACTATAGCTGTTTTTTCATTAATATTTCGGCTCACCTTCGCTATCGGGATGATTGAAGATGGAGATATTGCCCGACCAGTTTTTCAGGGCCTCCTCCAAATGAGAAGGCTCAATCTGGACAATCCATCCTTTCTCAAACGGGTCTTTGTTAATCAAATCGGTATTGAAGTTGATTTCATGGTTGATTTGGATCACCCGACCCCTCAAAGGCACATAATGCTTATGCATCTGCTTATCCGAGGTTAAGATTCTAATACACAATCGTTCGTGTTCCACACCCTGCTGGTTGAAGGGCAAATCTACGTAGAGGATGTCTCCCACTCTCTCCCGAAACAGGTTATTCACTCCGATTTTGACCGTTCCATCCTCTTGCATCCTCGCCCAGATGTATTGTTGATAATAGAGCAGATCCTTTCCTTCCGTCTTTCTCTCATCTAAGGCTTTTTGCAAAGCCTGGGTTAATTCCTCCGGGTCGAAAGGCTTAGGAACGTAGTTGGCGATGCCCAACCTCATGGCTTTGACCGCGGATTCGACTGAGGGGTATCCGGTCATCATGATAAGAACAATGTCTGGGTGATTCTTCTTTACGAGCCTCAAAACCTCCATTCCATCGATCTCCGGCATCTTCCAGTCAGCTATCAGCACATCATATTTATCCTCTTCCACCTTTTTAAGAGCTTCTCTTCCACTTAAAGCTATCTGAACATTATGGCCATGTTGGCTCAATATTCTCTGACAACTGTTACAGATGACCTTTTCATCATCAACCACCAGGACATTTGCTCTATATGACATCTTCTCTCACCTTCCTTTCTTTTCTTTCCAGTCATATATAGTGCAACAGATGTGCCAGATTGTGATTTTTTTCACAAAGTGTTTAGGATTGATATATTAATATCCTGAAATGTAATGACTTACAGTTACAGAAAAATTGAAGATGGGCGTATTTTCCAAGAATCGGATAGACTGATGCATATTTTATTTATGCATCTATTCTGGGATCTTTTATTGCTATAAAAGGACTTAGAGGAAAGGATTGGGGGTATAAAATAGACATACAGTGTATATTTAATTTATACACTTTCAACTCATTCTTCT
>JBDROD010000252.1:0-6155 GCA_043810415.1 Candidatus Zixiibacteriota bacterium
TTACCAGGGAGCGATATACGGATTCGATCAGACCCTGGAAAACTCCGGCATGAACCGTCTTCCTCATTCCACGCCGATTGCCAATCTGTATCTGGCTGGAGCCTGGACCCGACCCGGTCACGGTTATGGTGCGGTCATCCCGAGTGGACTGGAATGTTTCGGCGAGATCATGCGGAAGTGGTAGTCCGTTGTCATGCCGAGCATAGCCCTGAACCATGCAGTTCAGGGCACAGCGAAACATCTCTGGGTTTTGAGATTCTTCTCCCGCCCACGGCGGGATCAAAATGACAAGTAGTGTATCACCCTGAGCGAAGCCCTGTACCAAATGGTGCAGGGCGAAGCGACGGGTCTCGAAACGAAGCATCTGTTTTAACAACGGACAACGGACGATGGACAGCGGACGGCGGTCGGCGGACAGCAATAATTATTTTTTGCAAAATGGTGGAAGATAAGAAGACCATCTTCAAAAACCGAAATTTCATTTTTCTCTGGGTGGGGCAGACCATCTCGTTGATGGGGGATAATCTCTATTACCTCGCCCTGATGTGGTGGGTTTTGGAGAGGACCAGCTCCACCGCTGCCATGGCGACGGTGGCGATCTGTTCTTCCATACCTTCGATCATTTTTGGGACCCATCGCCGGCACTTATGCAGACCGGATCGACCGCAAAAGACTTTTGATATCCATGGATTTCGGGCGGGCGATCCTGATCGTCACTCCGGCGATTTTGCTCTGGTTTAATGCTCTGCAGGTCTGGCACATCTTCATCATCGCCACCTCGCTTTCCACCATGTCGGCCTTTTTCAATCCCACCCTATCTGCCTTCCTTCCCCAAATTGTTGAAACGGAGAATTTAACCCGGGCCAATTCTTTGACCCAGCTATCCTTCAGCATAAGCGGAATCTTAGGACCGTCTTTAGCAGGGGTTTTGGTGGCTTTTATCGGGACTGCATCGGTTATGTTTTTGGATGCCGTCAGCTTTTGTATATCCGGAACTGCAATCCTTCTGATCCTGGTGAAAAAAACAGAGGTGGTCGTCGCCGAAAAGAGGAATTTTCTGAACGAGCTAAAGGAAGGATTTGTTTATATCAAAAACGAACAGTTTGTTTTCAGCATGGTGCTTTTGGCTTCCGTATTGAACTTTTTTGCCGGACCGATCAGTATTTACATGCCGGTGGTGGCAAAGAACGTTTTGAATGCCGGCTCCGAGGGCTTTGGCTTTTTGGCTTCCGCCGTTTCCGTAGGAAGTCTTGTGGGGAGCTTGTGTTTGGGTCTGCTGGGGGATGTAAAACGTAAAGGGCTTTTTATACTGGGGGGGATATTTCTCGGCGGCTGGGCTATAGCGTTCTTTGGAATTTCCACCCAACTGTGGGCTTCGATGATAATTTTAGGTCTTCTCGGCTTCTTCTTATCATTGACCAACGTGGTACTGGCAACGGTGTTTCAGGCTAAGGTGCCGAACCAGCTTCAGGGGCGGGTATTCGGGACTTTGAATACCATGTCTATGGGTCTAAGGCCCGTCTCATTGGCATTAGCCGGAGTCCTGTCGGATTTATTCAAAATTCAGCTGGTGATATTTGTCAGCGGGGTTTTAATCGCTTTAGGTGGGATTTATGGCTTTTTCATCAAAAGCGTGAGAAGGATTTAATAAACAAGAGCAATTCGAAACTTACCTGGAAACGATACTGCCCCTGGTGTCATTCTGAGTTCCGCCACAGGCGGGAGGAAGAATCTCTCTAGGTCGGATATGTCCCATTTGGGGACTATCCGACATATTCAATTCGCCCGAAAGTCCTAAAGGACATTTCGGACCTACAAGTTTTTTATTCATTTAAAAATAATCACTTTTGCACCGAGATGGCTTTATGCGGGCAGAAAGCAACGCATTCCAAGCAACCATTGCATTGGGAACCAAATATAGGAAAAATAACCCAATCATCCGCTGATACTCCAGGCTTCCTTCCCTTTCTGGGATAAGTACCAAAAACTTTTTCGGGACACCGATCTAAACACAACCGGCAATCTAAGGGATTCCCGCAAGCCTGGGAATTGATATCTATCTTCATATTTACCTCTTTACTGTAGGTCGGATATGTCCCGCCAATGGTGGGACTATCCGACATTTTAAATTTCGTCCGAAAGTCCTAAAGGACATTTCGGACCTACAAGCTTCCTACTTTGTCTACCAGGGTAACTTGGCAAAATCGGATCGGGGCTTTATAGAGATCGCTCCGAATTGGCACTGCGAAATGCACTTTTTGCAGCCGGAACAAGCATCCCAATCAACTGTCGCCACATACTCGGCGCGGAACATGATTGGTAGCAATTTCTCCTTAACGGTCATGCGATAAGCCATGCAATCTTGATCGCAGTTGCACAGCCCGCCAATGTATGGCGTCTTGAAGGTCCAAATAGAATGCACCAAGCCTTGCTCATCGAAGGAGCGTAAAAGCTTTTTCGCTTCCTCTCTCTTAAGTACTTCGAAACTTTGAGCGTAGTCCGGATATTTTCCCAGAAGACCGGTTGGGTCAACACCAATGCCGAAGCAATAACGAGCTTCGCGTCCTGTGGTTAATTTACGACAGACGCAGGGGAGTCGTACAATAGAGCTTTGCAGATCGATGATCTGTTCCACATCCTCGATGGGAACCACCTGCCCCCAGTGGGTGGCTTTCTGTTTACGAATAGCCATACGCCTGATGAAACGAAAGACCAGAGGTTTACTTCTCATGGCGTCCAGTTTCGCCACCCCTTTGGCACTTTCCTCTTCAACATTTGCCAGAAAGTTCTCGGAAAATTCCGCTCGTCCCTTCTGGGCAAAAAGCTCCCGGGAGTAATTGTTCATCACCAGATACCACTTCTTCCCTTCTCCGTGTTCGGCACAGAATTCACACATAATCTCCTCCTTTGTCATTCTGATCCCGCCGAAGGCGGGAGAAGAATCTCCGTAGGTCGGATATGGTCATATGATCTATCCGACACACTCTTTACCATAAAACCTCCATCCTCACCCGCGCTGCCCGGGTATCGATCTTCTCGTCATCCCGGTAAAATTTAGTTATAAATTCTACCGAAGCAAAGCAATTTTCGAAAAATTCCACCCTCTCCTGAAGCTGAAAACTGAAATATTCATCCGCCGCATGGGAAAAGTTGGGATCGTTATATTTCAGCCACAGGATGAAATTGAAAGGAGAAACCAGCAAGGTATTGATCTTAAGGCGAAGATCACCGTAATCCTTATTCTCATCTTTGCGATAATTCGAAATCAAATTGAAATCCAAGTCTTTGCCTGGAGAGAAGAAGAGGTCCAATGTCGATACGTCCTGATCGATAATCTCATCCTCCATATCCGAATCACTCCACTGGTGAGAGACCAAAAGTACCACCTTCTTCGAAAAATCATATCCCGTGCCGATTTTCAACCTCATTTTGTCCTGCAGATAGGATCGCTCTTTCCACTGGTTGAACGAAAAATAGAATCTCAGCTTATCCATCATCCGGTATCTGGACTTGAATAAAACCCCCCTCTCCCCTGCCTGCCTGGATTTATATGAATAATCTATCTTTTCCAGATAAATGCTCTCGTAATCCGGATTGGAAATCCCCCCTCCGTGCGGATGAATGAAGCCGTCCTGGTAGCTCCATCCGGAAAAATCGAAGCTGAACTTTCTTCGATAGGAATAAAGATCGAATGCCATCCCGCTTTTCTGATTGGAAAGCAGGGCATATTCACCGGAGAACCGGAGCGATTGGAGCTTGAAATCAAAATGAAGACTCCGGCAATCATCATTGAAACTGCTTTTACCGTTGACGTTCTTCAGTTCCCCTTGCGACAGACACAGACCTATGTTCGCAGATTTGCCCATCCAGCTTATGTCCATGGCCCCGATCTGATCTGCGATCTGCTCCCTCTTGTTCTTGGAATAAAAAGTCATAACCGAGAACGAATGGAATTCGGATTCGACCAAAATCCCGTTATACCGGCCCCGGGATGGATAGAGAAACGAATTTTTGATTTTCAAATCCGCATCGTCGGAATACCCGAAGAGATAATGATAACCCACGTTCAATCCCCAGCCGATCCTCTTGTCAAAATTGCCCAAGGTGATGCTGGTTTTATATTGGGGAAATTGAAAAGCCAGGAACCGTCTCCGCACCACCATGTCGTTAGCGGTTAATAGAGAACCGGAGGAGCCGGCTCTTTGGGCTGTTTCGATGTAGCCGGTCAGGTTTTTCCTGTCGGTTACCGAGCAAGAGAACAAATTCTCCGCCTCGCTTTGCTCACGAAATTTCTGATAAAATCTCCAAGCAGCTTTTCCGGAGAGAAGATGATTTGTCTGTTCCTCTTTCGTCTCCAAAAAAGCACCCACCCTCTGCCCTAAATCAATTTCCTTGTTCTGCGTCTCCACCTGCAGGATATCTATACCGCTTATGTCTGGAACGGAAAAAAGCTTGTCTGCTTCCGGGGATATGGGTATTACTTTGTTTTGGATCAAGTCTAAAAGTTCGAGGTATTGCTCGAAGGTCAAAGCTCCCGATTCCAGACCTTCCTGCAGGTCCTCCTCGGTCTCGTAAATCTCCGAGGAAATCATCTGGGCAGCCGCGGGGACTAATAGAAATGCAATTAAGTAAAGAAATAAAATGACTAACGAAGCAAACTTAAAGAACATCAAGCTCCCCTAAAATCAAAAGCTACCGTTGAGTCTTAAATCTCAATAATCAAAAAACAACTATCCTGCCTAAAGGGGTTGATTTAACCCGGATACTTGCCCGAGATATAGTCCTTCATATATCGATTTTCCACCCGGCATTCCCGGTGCTGAACCTTCACCACATCCCCGATGGATATTATCCCCTCCAACTTTTGTCCGAAGATAATGGGAAGATGCCGGATTCGATTTTGGGTCATGATGTTTTCCACGTAATCTATGTCGTCTTCCAAAGATGCAACAATTAAATTCTTGGTCATCACGTCTTTGACCTTGGTCTGCTGAAGCGACACGTAACGCTGATCGCATTCCTTCAGTATGTCTCTTTCGGTGATTATCCCGCAGATAGCGCCTTTTTCATCCACCACTAAAAGAGACCCAATTCTCTTCTCCATCAGATTTTTGATCGCATCGGGTATGAGTTTATCCGCTTCGATGGTAGCGACTACCGTCCCCTTATCCTTCAAGATATCTTTTACTTTCATGTTTGTTACCTCCCAATTTATTACCTCTCCCCTATTCCCCTCTTCACTCCGTGGAGAGGAGAAGAAGGGAAATGAGGTTTATTAACTCAAAACTCAATTCTCGAATCTCATTACTTTTTTCTCAACCCAGCTCCTCCACCTTTTCTTTAAAATGTATATCTTTCTCCTTCAATCCTTCCATTATCAGGCCATAGTATTTATGATTTTGCCCCAGAAATTCAGGCGGGCAAATCCCGATATGACAGATTTTTTTACGAGCCAAAAGCCTTGCCACCGCGGTGCAAGTATAACCGGTGGTGCGCGCCATGGAAGTGGTTTTTGTCTTTTGGTCATACCGATCAAACAGGTCAAACTGGTAACGTTTGCGTTTACCCTCTTTTTTCCCTTCCACCATGATCCGCATCACGGTGAAATCCTCTTCCCCCTCAGTTAGTTTCCATTTGGAAAAGAGCAGTTTCGAGGTCAAATCCAACGGCCGCACCTTGACTCCACTCACCTGGATCGGCTCCTGGTTGAAGAAACCGGTCTCCCGCAGCATCCGCATCTTTTCCGCATGACCGGGGTATCTCATGGTTTTTTCCTTCATGCACGGAACTTTCATGGTAAACAGCAGCGATCTGAGACCGTCGGTGTTGAATGCCTCCAATGTCCCCACCTCTGGAAAATCCAACAGCTCCACCTCGGAGAGCGCCGGTTTGGTGACCACTTCTCCCTTCTCCACCAATCTGGACGTGCGGGTATATTCCTCCAGCACGTCGGAGGGGGAAAAGGGGGCTTTGTATTCATATGGCCAGGTTCGAACCCGGGGCAGTCCGCCCACATAACAGGCGAAGCTTTCGGCCTGGTCCAGAACACTTGACATGTATCCCAGTATCAGATTACTGCATCCGGGTGCCACCCCGCAGTCCACCACTGCCGTCACCTGTTTTTCTTTAGCCAGTCGATCCAGTTCCAAAGCATC
>JBDROD010000253.1:0-3657 GCA_043810415.1 Candidatus Zixiibacteriota bacterium
GACGGTCTGTTCAACTTGGGCGCGGCTTTAGCATTCGTCCAGACTCTGCCCCCGGGAGTCTATGTCTCGATGAACGGGAAGTATTTTAACTGGGATAACGTGAGAAAAAACAGAAACACCGGAGAGTTCGAGGAAATCAAATAGCATTATATATTATGCATTTGCCCGTTGTGTTTTTGGAATTATTCGCGTAGGCAAGCCCGCCTCAGGCGGGCAAGTCTTCACCGCTTGTCGAGGTATGAAATCCAACGTATCCATGCCCTATGATCCACCAAGGCTACGCATTTATCCCCTCTTTCCCGGTCTTTCCCACTTGACCCCTTGAATCCTTGACCCCTTGAATCCTTGACCCCTCGAATCCTTGAACACTTAATTTCTCAATCCCTATTCTATACGATAAATGATTCCCCAAGCCATGTAGTGAAATTTAGAAGTGGTATCAGCAACTGATTCGTAGGTTACCGCATCCACTATGGCGTGATGGTAGCCTTTAGCTATCTCCGGGTCATTAGTAGTTATCCAACTTGCAGACTTAGTGTATTTTTCAATACTAGTTAAAGGAATTTTTTGATAGTCCTTCCCCTCTTTCACAAAAAGAGAGACAAATGCTAAAGATTCACTGGGAAAAATGTGGATCGTGAAGGTTACCTGTTTTCCTCTTTTGAATATTAAAGTGCTGTCCGGTCTGACCAGAGACAACAGGTTAGTAATATCTATAGTAGTATCAGATCCCTCTGGGAGAATGCTGAGACCGTAGATAAGAGGAGGCGACCCTGGGTTTCCCATATTTGTTCCACTGATTTTTTTTAAGAACCAACCCCGATGGGGGTCAGAGGCATTGCCCCACCTCTCAAAATAAGCATTGGTCGAGGTATAAGACGAACATGGTTTTTCATATGATTTTCCGTCTAAATAGTAATGAAAGTTGCCGTAGAGCCAGTCGCTCCAAGTCAAGGTAATGCGATCCACCCAATGTATTGAATCGGCTTTAATTAACTTCCCGTCATCTATGTCTGGATGACTCTCCGTTATTTCCCTGTAAAAAGGGGTATCGGGTGTAGTATTGTAAAAGCCTAAAGAAAATATCTCCGGGTTTTCGAAAATAATTTCCTTGACTGCATCCCAATCAGTATGACTGGGACTAACCGGCAATTTTCCGCAGCTGATAATTAAAGGTGCCGATATAATGATCATCAAGATGGCTTGGAATAATCTATTTTTCATTTCTGCTCCATCCTTTACTTTTTTATTCTGGTTTCTCTGCCCATATAGTGAAAAAAAGAATCAGAAAGGTAGAGGTTTTATCTTTTCCTCTCCTTAAGAAATTCAGGCAGATGTCTTCTTTTTCCCACTTTCTCCATCAACTGGGAAAGCTGGTCCCGGAAAAAAGCCGCTTTTTCAAATTCCAAACCGGAAGCTGCCTTTTTCATCGCCTTCGAAAGCTCGCGGATCTGATCCTCCAAAGAGAGCTTCTCCAGGAAATCCAATTTCTCTTCTTTAGGCGGAACAGCGGTGCGGGAATCGGCAAAGGCGGTGGTCTTGAGTATCTCCTCTCTGGATTTATAGATGCTCTCCGGGATTATCCCGTGCTTTTGGTTGTATTCCTCCTGTAGTTTTCTTCTGCGGTTGGTCTCGAGGATGGCTTTTCGCATGGAATCGGTGATCTCGTCGGCATACATGATCACCTCTCCGGCTTTGTTCCTGGCGGCTCTGCCGGCAGTCTGGATGAGCGATGTCTCCGATCTTAAGAATCCCTCCCGGTCCGCATCCAGAATCGCTACCAGCGAGACCTCCGGTAAATCCAAACCCTCCCGCAGCAGATTAATCCCCACTAAAACGTCGAACTCCGCCAGTCTTAAATCTCTCAAGATCTCCATCCGGTCTATGGCATCGATCTCCGAATGAAGATAGCGCACCTTCACATTCATCTGAGCCAGATAATCCGCCAGATCCTCCGCCATTCTCTTGGTCAGGGTGGTCACCAGAACCCTCTCCTTCCTCTGGGACCTTAAGCGGATCTCCGCCAGAAGATCATCCACCTGATTTTTTGAAGGCTTGACTATGATCTGAGGGTCGATCAGACCGGTGGGCCGGATCAGTTGCTCCACCACCACCCCTTGGCATTTCCTCAGCTCGAATTCCGCCGGGGTGGCAGAGACAAATATCACCCGGTTGATCATGGAATCGAACTCGTCGAAGAACAGGGGCCGGTTGTCCAAGGCGGAAGGGAGCCGGAAGCCGTATTCCACCAGCACCTCTTTTCGGGACCGGTCTCCGGCGTACATCCCCCGGATCTGGGGGATGGTCTGGTGAGACTCATCGATGATCATCAGGAAATCTTTGGGAAAGAAATCTAAAAGCACGTATGGGCGCTCCCCCGGTTTTCTTCCGGAGAGATGCCGGGAATAGTTTTCGATGCCGGTGCAGTATCCGATCTCCCTCATCATCTCTAGATCGAACTTGGTGCGCGATTCCAGTCTCTGCGCCTCCAAAAGCTTTCCCTGCGATCTGAAATAAGCCAGCCTCTCCTCCAACTCCTGTTCGATGTTTTTGATGGCGATTTCCAGCTGGGGATAGGTGGTGACGAAATGTTTTGCCGGATAGATGGCTATCTTCTTTTTTTCCTCCAGGATTTCCCCCCGCAGCGTGTCGATCACTGTGATCTTCTCCACGGTATCGCCCAAAAGCTGTAACCGGATGGCGGTCTCCTCGTAAGCCGGATGAATTTCTATGGTATCCCCTCTAACCCTAAAGGTTCCCCGGGCAAACTCGATGTCGTTGCGGGAATAGTGGATGTCTATCAGCTCCTTTAAGATTTTGTCCCGTTCCTTTTCCTGCCCCACCTCCAAAAAGAGCAGAAGCTCCTTCCAATCCTGGGGGGAGCCGATCCCGTAGATGCAGGAGACGCTCGCCACGATCGCCACATCTTTTCTCTCCAGAAGGGAACTGGTAGCTCTTAACCGTAAGCGGTCTATGTCGTCGTTGACCGAAGTGTCCTTCTCGATGTAGGTGTCGGACTGGGGGACGTAAGCTTCGGGCTGATAATAATCGTAATAGCTGATGAAGAACTCCACCGCATTGTGAGGGAAGAATCCTTTCAGCTCCCCGTAAAGCTGCGCTGCCAAGGTTTTATTGTGTGAGATGACCAAAGCCGGCTTGCCCACGTTGGCGATAACGTTTGCTATGGTGAAGGTCTTCCCCGAGCCGGTTACCCCCAGAAGGGTTTGATACTTATCCCCTCGCTTGATCCCCTCGGTCAACTGGGCGATCGCCTCGGGCTGGTCCCCCTTGGGCTGGTAATCGGATATTAACTGGAATTTTTCCATTTTTTTACGTCCAACGTCCACAGTCGGCAGTCCGCCGCAAGTTTCTATTTAAGTTCACCAATCTATATTACGCTGTTTCGGAGTACAAACATTTATGCTTGCTCAAACTAATTATTCAGAGGATCATTAAGGATGAAAGGGGTTAAGGCTTGTAGAAAGTTTGGTTTTCTCTTATTCCACGACAGAAAAATCGTGGCAAAAATTTTCTTATCTTTTTAATGTTTTCTTATCGGAATTAATTTCTATTTTTTCTCCGCCTCCCCGGTCATGGGGACGAAACGAACCGGGATGACGTTCATCTTCTTTGTCCCCGTCTCGGTCTTGGTCGCCA
>JBDROD010000254.1:0-3234 GCA_043810415.1 Candidatus Zixiibacteriota bacterium
GAAAGACTCTTCTAAGATTTCTGTATATGATAGAAGAATTTTAAGTGGTGAATATCTTTGCGGTGATGCCAACGGAGATGATTTGATAGATGTGGGGGACGTGGTTTATTTGATAAACCATTTGTTCAAGGGGGGTTCTGCTCCTTATCCCCTGGAAGCTGGAGATGCTAATTCTGACGGAATGGTTGATGTTGGTGATGTGGTTTATCTGATTAATTATCTATTCAAAGCTGGACCGGAACCCTGTGGTTAACGGATAAATCTCTTTAGGGTATGTTCGTGTCCGTTGTTCTCCATAGAACTAAATAGGTCGCATAAATGCGACCGCTACAAACCTCTCCCCCTGTGTCCCCCTCTCCGTTGGACGGAGAGGGGGATTGGAGGAGGTGAGGTTTTATTTGTCTCCTTCTCTTTACATTCAATATCAAAACCGTTATATTTTTCTCATGTCAAAGGAAAGTAAAGGTAACCTTTCTTCACTTGAGGATACAATAGCTGCCATCTCCACCCCTTTGGGCGAGGGAGGTATCGGGATCGTCCGCCTTTCGGGAAAGGATGCGATCGAAATCGCTGATAAAATCTTCAAAGGCGAAAAACCGGTCAGCGACATACCTTCTCACCGGGTCAGCTATGGGGAGATAGTCGATTCGCAAACAGAAGAAATCATCGATGAGGTTCTTCTAACCGTTTTCCAATCACCCAAAAGCTACACCGCAGAAGATTTAGTGGAGATAAGCTGTCACGGTGGGCAATTGGTTGTAACAAAAGTCCTCGAGCAAGCGCTTAAATGCGGCGCACGATTAGCCGAGCCGGGGGAGTTCACCTTAAGAGCCTTTATGAATGGCCGTATCGATCTCTCTCAGGCAGAGGCGGTGGCGGAGGTGATCCGCGCTAAGACGGAATTAGGATTGAGACTGGGACTGAAACACCTGAAAGGCGATTTATCAGAAAGAATCAATTCATATCGGGACAGGTTGATTGAGCTTTTAGCTCGATTGGAGGTGGAGATTGATTTTTCCGAAGAAGACGTTGAGCCGTTAAATAGGGAAAAGACAATTGAGGAGCTGCAGTCGATTCAGAAGGAGATCGGGGATTTGCTTTCCACATATAATGAAGGAAAAATCCTTCGAGAGGGTTTGAATGTCGTCATTATCGGCAAGCCCAATGTGGGGAAATCGAGCCTGCTTAATGCTCTTTTGAAAGAAGACCGGGCGATAGTAACTCCAATCCCCGGAACAACCCGGGACACAATCTCGGAATTCGCTAATTTCAAGGGGATTCTGGTAAGATTGGTAGATACTGCAGGTTACCGGATATCCAAAGATGTTATCGAATTAGAGGGGATCAAAAGGACCAAAATCGAGATGGGGGATGCGGATTTACTCCTTTTGGTTATGGACACCTCTTCGGAGATCAATCGGGAAGATTTGGATCTCGAACAGGAGATGGTGATTTCAAAAAGTAAATATCTGATAGTTTTCAACAAGATCGACATAGCATCCTCAGATTTGGTTCGTAAGAACAAGGAACGACTCAAGCAGGAGTCAATCGTCGAGGTATCCGCTCTCAAAGGAGAGGGATTGGAGAGTTTGAAAGAGATGATCGTGTCAACTTCTTCAATTTTGCAGAAGGATCAAACCCAGGGGGTGCTTATATCCAGCTTAAGGCACAAGGGTGCCTTACTAAGAGCAGAAAAAAGTTTAAATTTGGCAATAGATAGTCTAAAGAAAAAAATGAGCCCGGAATTTGTGGCTTTAGACGTTAAGAGTTCTCTGGATGCTATCGGTGAAGTGGTTGGTAAAACCGTTACAGATGATATTTTGAATAAGATATTCTCCGACTTTTGTATCGGGAAGTAGTTTATCATCTTCTGGCTACAATCTAACCCCCCTTAGTCCCCCCTTGTCAGGGGGGATATTATTGTGTCCCCCTGATAAGGGGGATAACAGGGGGTTATATAGGTGAACTAATAACAAAAGTATTTGCTCCGCCAAATCTTACAACTATCTTAGTATTCACTATAGGTTTCAAGAAAGGCAATCGATGAGCACCGTGATCGTCGCAAAAGATCTTACCAAGAAATATGGCGATTTCACCGCCGTGGATTGTATCTCCTTTGAAATCAACGAAGGTGAGTGTTTCGGTTTTCTGGGTCCGAACGGAGCCGGAAAGACCACCGCCATTCGGATGATCCACTGCGTCTCCCCCATCACCTCCGGCACGATAACCGTCATGGGAAAAAAGTCGCATATCGATAACCGGGAGATAAAGCTGATGAAGAGAAGGTTGATAAAATAGGGGTTAGAACCGGAGCCGCTTACTAAAGTGGCTGTGTTTTTATGTCTTGCTTGCGCCTTTATGCTCTTGACAAGGCTGTATGAATTGTTATAATAAAATATGGACTTATGAAATCCTTTTGAAATAGGGCTATCGAAGATATTTACAAGCATATCAATGGTGGTGTAAAAAGAGTAAAGTTCAAACCGGGGCATTATGGATAATCATCCAGGATGGCAATGGTTACAGAAAAATCACAAATCGAAAGTCGGAGATGATTGAAACAAAAGAGGTGAAGTCATGTTGACGGTTCATAAAAAAATCGTGGTAGATGAAAATGGCAAACCTATCGAGGTAATCATTCCGTGGAGGAAGTATAAGGAGATCGAAGAGCTGCTTGGATTGGATCTGGATAAGAGGGCTGTCGAAGATCTCCGGCAAGCTCAAAAGGACAGAGAACAGGGCAAAAAAGGCGTATATGTGGAATTGGATTCCATATGAAATATAGAGTTGTCGTTCACCAGCGAGCGGTTCGCCATTTGAAACGGCTCCCCAAAGCTCAAAAACAACGAATCAAACAATCTCTTAAGGAATTAGAGGGTGGGATTTCGGATAGAGCAGACGTGAAGTCGATGATGGGAGAGTGGAAGGGATATTACAGGATAAGAATTGGAGATATTCGGATCATTTTTTGGATAGATCGTAAATTGAAGACTATTTATGTTGATCATATAGGTGCCAGAGGGAATGTCTACAAAAAGTAAGCAGCTGTCAACAATACCTGGTTTTTGATATTTTCATTTTTCTGACGCACAACCAAATTTAATCCTCCCCCTTACCCATGCGGTAAATATCTCCCGCTCTGCTTTCTCCGGCGAGCCTTCTCCGGGTTTGTTCCTGGATTTTTTATACATCATTCTCCTCGAATCCGCCGCTTTCTACATCGGCATCAAGCTG
>JBDROD010000255.1:0-3164 GCA_043810415.1 Candidatus Zixiibacteriota bacterium
AGTATTATGAGAAAAAGAAATAGTGCCATACTGACCTCAATGGGGATGATGGACCAAAGTGCCCCCAAGCCTGTAGCGATCCCCTTCCCTCCTCGGAATCCTGCAAATAGTGGAAAGACGTGTCCGACGATTACAAGAATACATGCTATGATCTTAAGGTTAATCAGAGCTAAACCTTCAGGACCAAGGTTAATTCGAGTCAACAATAACACTGCTATCATTCCCTTAGTAATGTCCAAGATCAGCACAATTACGGCGGGTAAGGTTCCTATCACTCGGTATACATTAGTGAATCCCATATTTTTTGAACCATAATCTCTTATGTCTATACCTTTCCATAACCGACCGACGATTACCCCGAAAGGAATCGAGCCTGTTAGATAACTCAAGATTGCTATTACCGTAGCATTAAACATCTTCACCTGGGATTCTTGTGTTAAACACAATTCTAATCGGAATCAAATTGTCTGCTAGTTACACAGTAGAAATATTTAGTTTCGTTTGCGGAAATTTCAATCGGAATAACTGCCAGTTTGTATCCGGCTTGGGCAAGCTTCACTCCGGCATCAAACACCTCGGGTTGATCAAACTTGTTGAGAGGAATTTGTCATATTGTATTTTTCACTTACTACGACCACATTATAAGTCTGACTAAACCTTTGAATACAGTTACAAGACCTTCATAGGGGTTCCATCGTCAAGAGGAAAAACAGCGAAAACATTAGGTATATGTTCTTGGATTTCCGTCACTGGGAGTCGAATCTCCGTTGACTCAAAAAATAAACATAGATTGCTTCGCTGTCCGATATCCTGATTCGGAACGTTTCGATTTTATACCCGGCACTCGCAAATGGTTCCTTCACAACCCATTCCCACTGCGGCCGCTCGAACTCTTCATATATCTTAGGATGTCCCAGCACATAAGTAGGTTTTCGGGATACGATGTATTCATCCGTTACCAAGTTATCATGACCTGGTCTGAATTCTATAACCGTTAAAGCTGACCGGAACACAGGTGTCAAAGTCAAAGCAAACTCATCTATAGTGTAAAGTCCTGAGTAAAAAGGTATAGCTCCGGCAGCAGTGGTGGACAGACTCTCACCCGGCCTTGCAATATCTTTGAACATTATTCCCACTCTTGACCACAACCGACTGTACTCCCTAAGTAATCCTATACTGTCTATTCCTTTCCAATTCCACATCTTATTACTTTTCCTGGATGGATAAACTAAAAAACATAAGCAGAGCAGGATCAGGCATATCTCTGCGGTAAACCAAATTGTTTTGCTGTTTTTAATTCCAGCTAGTCGGGACTTGGTTCGAATCCTGATTCTGTAAAAGCGATGCGTACGATTAAGAGAATCCTGGTTGATCGAATGACTCCGGGAATAATCATGCATTCCCCTGAATCCTTCCTGAACCAGAAAAAAGAAGAAAGGTAAAATGGGGACAAAGAACCGGAACATGTCCATGAAATCGCCGCCGACATATACGACGTAAAGTGAAAAAACTGATATCAGTGAACCAAAATAGGGAATAATTATCTTAAGTCTGATATTTGACTTTAAAGCATTACCCAAAAATGCCAAAGGTATAATCAGAAGCCAAAGCCGGAATCGTCGGATAAAATCGAACAGGTAATATAAGCCCTGGTGATAGAGAGATAACCCTCCTACCTTAACGTAATAGGTGTTGGGCAAAAACCTTCCATAATAGGACCAACGCCAGAAGAAATATGCCAGAAAAGGAACCAGAAAACAAAGTGTCCATAATACCAGAGCCTTATACCCGATTCGTTTCTTTATAACAGTGCGATAGAATAACCAGATAAACGTGATCCCCGCAAAGATCAATCCATCCAAGCGGGTCATGCAAACTAAAGCAAAAATGATCCCAGACAGGGCAAAGTGACTTGACTCTTTCATCCCCCAGATAAATAGATATGATCCCATAAAGACCAGAAAAGTATAAAAAGCCGTCTCCAATCCCCCGGTGGACCAGGCAGCATAGGCCCCGCAACAACCAAGAAAAAACGGAGCCAAGTAGTTAAATAGATTATCTCCTGAATAGAGCAAGCGGTTAAGATGTAATAAAAGCAGAATTGTAGCAATGCTGAACAACACTCCCAAAACTTGGGAGACCACCACCACGTTCAACCCCGATCCCATAAACAAGCTCAATAGCATGGTCCACAAAAAATTGGTATACCCCTCCACTTTTTCACCTATATTATAGACCAGACCGTGCCCCTGTATGAAGTTCTTGGCATAACGGAAGGAGATGAAAGCGTCATCACAGACAAAACGCAGATAGTTGACGTGCAATAGCAAAATCAGAAGCAGGATAACGGTCAAAACTATCGAGAGTTGAATCCTTTTCATTAGGCAAATTATCTAAAATGGTTTCAAATAGACTAATTCGGTATTCTATCAAAGTAACTTTTTTTCAAACTTAAACAATATAAATACATATTTTCTTTATCTGATACCTTTACAGTGAATACCACCGGGTTATATCCGGCTTCCAGCAATGTCTCGCTGAAACCCCATACTCCCTGGGCTGGTTTAAACTCCTCATGTAATTTGGGATGTCCCAGGATATAAGTCGGTCTTTGGGATATTAGGAATTCATCCGTTACCTCTTTCCAATGCCCGGGTCTTAGAATATTCCTTGCCTTTAACTCCGCAGGGGATGCTAATGTCAAACCTAACTCGTCAAAGGTATAAAGCTCGGAATAATAAGGGATGGCTCCAGCTGCAGTGGTAGCCAAACTCTCTCCGGATCTGGCTATACCTTTAAACATTATCCCCACCTTTGACCAGATACGCACCGAGTCCCTCAATATCCCGATACTATCTATACCTGCCCGGCTCCAGGAGCGGTTGCTTTCTTTGGATGGATATACCAGGAAGAATAAGCATATTATTGTTAATGCAACTTCTGAGTACAGTATCAATATTTTTTGCCTTTTCTCTCGAAGAACCAAGGAATAATCATACATCCCTCTAAACCCTTCTTGAATCAAAAAGAAGAAAAAGGGTAATACGGGAACAAAAAACCTGAACATATCCATAAAGTCACCGCCGACATAAATCACATAAAGAGAGAAAACCAAGGTTAGAGCGACAAAATAGGGAACGATGAATTTAAGATTCTCATTTGAT
>JBDROD010000256.1:0-3690 GCA_043810415.1 Candidatus Zixiibacteriota bacterium
ACGTTCCTTTTGGTGGTTTTCAGACCATCCAATTGAACCGCCTTTATCTTTACTCTGGGTCCTTCATTTACCTGCAAGGAAAAGGAAATTTTGTCTTTCCCCGCCTTCCTGAAATCGGAAGGTGATATCTGGCAGTAAGGAAATCCGTTTTCCTCGTACAAAGTCAATATCCTTTCAATATTATTCTCCAATAAGCCCGCACTCAGGGAACCGTTCAGTTTCATCTTTGAGTACAGCTCACTATCATCGAAAAACTTGTTCCCCTCTAGGTTAACACTCTCAAAAGCTATTCCCTGGTTGACTCTATTTAATCCTCCATCCGCTTGGCAAGAGCGGTTTAAGAAAATGGTGAGGAAGGCAATTAATGCCGGCAGTATAAATTTCAAAAGAATCCCAAAATTTCCCTCACCCTTCTCCCTTCCCTTCCGGGAATATATTAAGATAAATGCAGAAGAGAGCAAGGAGTCTCTCGATTTATTGAAAAACCTAAGTTTACTCTGAATACTCATCATATCACTTATCGATCTTGTTAAAAATAAGCCTTCAACTCCATCCTGCCGTTGTGTTTCATTTTCTCCCGCGGCACCGATTCTCCGGAATATACCACTGAGGAGGTAAGATATTGATTCAAGCGATAATCCAAGGAAAAACTCCAGTCGTAGTTTTCCCCTCTCTTTTTTCCCTCTGTCAGGATATAAGGCAAACTCCTTTCCCGGGGATTGGAGCTTATGTGCTCCCACCTGAATTCTGTCTTCAACCTACCACAGGAAAGAAACGACCATAATATTTCAGGAATTAAAGAAACAAAGTCGACCTTTGTCTTTTGAAGTTTTTCCTGTCTGCTTTTGTACTCGCTGGAGAGCTTAAGCTCCAGGTTCTGGGATGTTCTTTGGGTCAGGCCAACCTTGATGTTTTGACCAGCGATTGCATATCTGGGCCTGCCTCCCAAACCATTGTCTATTCTCTCCCTTCCCAAACGGGATTCGAAAAAGTATTTTGATGATAGGTAGGATTTCAAATAGATTTCCTGCTTGGTTCCGATATCTTTCACCTCACCTCCGGAAAGAAGCCCGTCCCGGTTTTCGCTTTTCTCCCAACGAAGCTGGAAATTGATCGAGCGGGAGTTGGGCAAAAGATACAAATCCTGCCTTTGCACCATGCTCTGCGAAAGTATGCTCTCCTCCGGCAGGTGCTTCAAGGGATAGAGAAAATAATGACCCCAGGCTTTCCCTTCCAGAAATCGACCGTGGAGATTCAAAAAAGAGTCGGTAGAGAAGATCTTTCCCATCCGGGCCCAGAATGAATTTTTGTCCTTAAGGGTCGTTGATAGCTTGTCCGGTGAAAAGATCACCCGCAGGCTCTTGTTGAGATCCAAAGAAGACTGGGCATCCCCCACCCACTCTTCCTGCCTGACGTAATCACCATCAGCTGCCTGGAAATATTCTCCGTCTTCATACACATAATCCCCCTTCCCCTCATCCACTTTCACGTAAGTATTTACCCTTTGAGCAGAGTAGATCTGGTTTTGAGAATGGTAGAAATTTATGTTCAGAAGCTGGCTGGGGGGATGAAAATCCACTTTGGTGGCAACGAGATTTTCCCGGCTGTCCCTGCCTGAAAGTAGCTGATATCTTTTGACTCTTCGCAAAAATTCCAGATCGGTGGAAAACACACCCCGGTAATTCTCTAGGGAAAGCAGATTATGCCAGGTATGGGAAGTGGACTTGTCCGTCCAACTATCGGTGAATCCATCCTCATCCCGGTAAGAGAAATCAGTGTTGGCTTTAATCAACCGGGATAACTTCAAGTTCACCCTGCCGCTGAATTGATTAAACCGATCTTTTGTGTTTATGGTATCGGAGAAAGGGGTAGTTCTCTTTTCCTGTTCCCAGGAAAAAGCAGTTGAGATTCTTTTTACCTGGTTATTCAAAATCACCCTATTTCTGATCCAATCACCATCCCTGATAGAATTTTCCGCAGTACGTTCCCGGCTCTTGATCTTTTCGCTTCCCCCTTTAACCGAAATCCAGCTGGCAGGTGAAATTTCGGCTCCCCAGCTTCCTCTTTGGGAATTGAAATACCCTGTTTGATTCAACTCCCCGTAATCGAAATCCACCAGGATAAATTTATAAGGTGATACCAGACCGCCGAATTGATAGGTTTCTTCATTGGCGGAGACGGAATTGGAGGGGAGATTCCATTTTCTCTCCTTCTCTACTTCATCCCCTCGCCCGAAGGGAGAAAAATCCTGGTGGCGGTAACTGTATTCACCGGAAAACTCCAACCGGTTGAATTCGGATTTAAGGAATTCAAAGCCGGTATTTTGATAATTGGTCTTAAGGGAAACAGCATCCCCCCGATTATGCCCGTCGTCTTTGGAGGAGAAGGTATTTTGATCCCTCTCGCTTCCCGCCCACTCCAACTGGGTATTTAAGGTTTTAGTGGGAGCAAAAGATAAATTGAAATCCAAAAGGGAATGACTTTCTGGCAGGGGAAGAAAGACCACCGGCAGATAATCCCCGTTGTCCGGATAAACATATTGGTAGATGCCTCCGCCCAAATAACGGTAACTTCCCTTCTTCTCCCCCACCCGGGAGAATGAAACTTGGTAGGAACCGGAATCTGGCCCCATGTATCGATAGTATGCGTTTCCGGATGAATCGTAAACCAGATTATAGCTCCCCTTCCCTGCTCCTACCAATTTGGCGCCATCTTTTGCCGCTCCGAAACGGTCATCCCCGGCTTGCTTTAAAACGGATTCATCTTCTGAGGTCAGGGAGAAATCTGTGGGATGGTTATGATTGTCCCTTTCCCATATTCCCCCGGCTTTGAATTCGATCTTTCCACCCAACAAACCTGTGGTTAAATTCCCGCTGTACAGATCCCTCTGATAACTCTCCAGGGAATATTCGAAATCCACGGCAATCCTTGAATCCGAGGTGATCAGCCGGCGCGGGGTAAACTGTATGCTTCCCCTGCTGTAATCTATGGTATAATCGTTGTCCGAGCCGCGCTGCATCTTTTCCCCATCCACCCACACCCGTTCCGTCCCGGGTAATATCATCAGGTCAGACTCCCCGCTTTTTCCCCGCAGGTAGTAGGGTCCCTGTTTGTTCTCCTCGCCCAACAACCGGTTGGTGAAGTATTCACCCTGGGATGAAGCCAAAGCGATAGAAAGGGAATTGCTCTTGTCTCTTACCTCCAACGTAATCCCCTTTAATTTCTTCTCGTAGAAAAAAAGCTCCGAGGTGGATGGCTTCAGGTAATAATCGCCTAGCGTGCCGGTGAAGTGGGGGGAGTTGACCGTAAGCTGAACTTTATCCAGCTCCTCCAGTCTTTTGGTGGTACCTTCCGGGGTGGCGGGGAGATTCTGATCCGAAACCTGCAGCAGGATTTCGGTATTCTGGCTTGCCTGTCCCTTGGCTTGAAGCCACAGACCTTGCTTCAGGGAGACGTCCTGTGCCGAACCCAATTCCAGAGAGAAGGTTTTGCTTCCCGAAATGCTTAATTCCGAAGAGCTCTTCGGGGGGATAAAACCCCATTTTTTATCTTTCCCCATAATTCCCGGGGATAAGCCGGTTGAATTCCCTCCATTCGTTATACCCAACTCATTCGACTTTTGCTCCCCCCCGGAATAAACCATCTCCCGGTGGAAGTATTTTCTTCTTAAGTTCAAATCCAGTTTGGTAT
>JBDROD010000257.1:0-2025 GCA_043810415.1 Candidatus Zixiibacteriota bacterium
CCTGACGAAGAAAAATTCCTGATGAGCCCTCAAAGACCTATCATTCTCCTCCGGAGAAAGCCGGAATCGACAATAGCTCATTCAGTTGCGCCCAGCAACAAGTACTTGGGGGTAATGGTCCCCTATACTCCTCTTCATTATGTGATATTAGCAGAATCGAGGATGGTTCTGGTGATGACCAGCGGGAATATAACCGAGGAACCTATTGCCATGGAAAACGAGGAGGGTCTGCGCAGGCTGGGCTACATTGCCGATTATTTCCTTTTGCACAACCGGGATATTTACTCTAGATATGATGATTCGGTTGCCCGGGTGTTTGATGGTGAACTAATGATGCTAAGAAGAGCTCGAAGCTTTGCTCCCTTCCCCATCCATTTACCCTTCAAATCACAACCGATTCTCGCAACCGGGCCGGAACTTAAAAACACCTTCTGTTTGACCAAAGACAACTATGCTTTTGTCAGCCAGCACATCGGCGACATGGAAAACCTGGAGACTGAGGAACACTTCAAAACCACTCTTGAACTTTATCGAAGATTGTTCAGAATAGATCCCAAAATTGTGGCTTATGACCTTCATCCTGAATATCTGTCCACCAAATATGCCAAATCGTTAGAGAATGTAGAGCTTGTCGGCGTTCAGCACCACTTTGCTCACACTGTAAGCTGCATGGTCGAAAATGGTGTCAAGGATAAAGTCATTGGAATCTCCTTTGACGGTCTAGGTTATGGAACTGACGGTGCCATTTGGGGTGGAGAAGTCCTTGTGGCTGATTGGAAAAATTTCCGGCGGGCCGCTCACCTAAGATATGTACCCATGCCGGGAGGCGCTGCAGCTATCAAAAAACCTTACCGCATGGCTTTCGGGTATCTCTACTCCTTTTTTGGTGATGGTTATAAGAATTTTGACCTTGAATATCTTGAGAATCTTAACGAAGTTGAAGAAAGGATAATGAAACAGCAGATCGATAAGGGCATAAACTCGCCTTTGACCTCAAGCTGCGGGCGGCTGTTTGACGCCGTCTCTTCTTTATGCCGAGTGCGTGACGAAGTGTTTTATGAGGGAGAAGCGGCCATTGATCTAGAAATGCTGGCTGATGAAGATGAAAAAGGAAGTTATCCGTTTGATATAAAACCAGGGAATGAATCTCTTGTCATTGATACCAAACCGGTGATTGAAGCTGTGGTCAAAGACCTGCAAGATAAGGTTGACGTTTCCACCATCTCTGCCAAGTTTCACAACACAGTCGTTGAGATCATCTGCCGGATC
This sequence comes from Candidatus Zixiibacteriota bacterium, assembly GCA_043810415.1. Lineage (GTDB taxonomy): Bacteria > Zixibacteria > MSB-5A5 > MSB-5A5 > SM1-73 > CAIVRH01. The sequence goes on from JBDROD010000257.1 coordinate 1,270, forward strand.
TGTGAGCAGATCAGGGATTCAGAAGAAATAAACCGTGTCGCCTTAGGTGGCGGAGTCTTCCAGAATTTCTTTCTGTTCACCAGGGCTTTGAAGAAACTGCGAGGTAATGGCTTTGAGGTTTACTATCACAAGAAAGTTCCTGCTAACGACGGTGGTATCTCCTTGGGTCAAGTAGTAGTTGCCAATGAATCCGTGAAGGATACTAATAATGAGAATTTTGTTTGACGGCCGCGACCTCTTCGGTGATGAAATAAGCAATCAAGCAACATACTCCTCCTGACGTACATCGTTTGGCGGGATTCGGGGAATCCCCACAGCGGAAGAGATCAAGAGTGCGATTCTTAAGCACTTCAAACAAGGTTACACCAACAACACTAGCAATGCAGCCTCAGACAGAGATACTTGAAACAGCAACAAATCTCACCTATCATGGCTTAAAGCAATATCAGGAAAAGTGGGGATCGATGTATTACGAAGAGGTTTTCCAACAGATTGACATCTTCTTAGAAAATCCCATTGACTTCAAAAAAGCTTTTGCCCGGAAACACATTATTCGTGCAGCAGGAATCGAGGTCCCACTCATCTCAACAGAGCATTTAAAGCTGATAAAAAGACAATCAGGAAGGAAACAGGATCTTTCTGATATCGAGGCTCTGGAAAGAATATTTACACCGCCTAGGAATAGAAAAATCTGGAACAAATTCCGCCACGGAGACATCTAACCCCACTCTAGTCACCCTTTGTCATTGCCCGATC
>JBDROD010000258.1:0-4514 GCA_043810415.1 Candidatus Zixiibacteriota bacterium
ATCCCCTCCAGTCGGCAGTTATTGCCGATGTATTCGTGATAGAACTTTTTGGCGGAACCGTGATCCCTCAACATCTTGATCTTTTGGGCAATCTCGTCCGAATTGGTGGTAACTGCGCCACCCTCTCCGTACGCTCCCAGATTCTTGCCGGGATAGAAGCTGAAACACCCCGCCAAAGCCAAGCTTCCCGTTTTCTTCCCGTTATAAAGAGCACCATGGGATTGACAAGCATCCTCTATCACCGCAATCTTATTCTTTGCTGCTATCTTCAGTATCGGATCCATGTCGGCTGTTTGTCCGTACAGATGCACCGGAATTATCGCTTTGGTCTTCCGGGTAATAGCTTTCTCCAGCTTGGTCGGATCCAGATTATAGCTATTTTCTTGTATGTCGGCGAAAACCGGTTTGGCGCCTGCTTGGGAAATGGCTTCGGCTGTGGCGATAAAAGTGTTGGGGGTGGTGATCACCTCGTCCCCTTCTCCGATCCCCAGAGCCTGCAGCGCCATGATCAAAGCCGAGGTGCCGGAATTGACCCCTAGACAGTGTTTAGTTTCACAGTAGCTAGCGAATTTCTTCTCGAATTCATCCACCGCTTTTCCCAAAACAAAGGCTGTATTGGTGATAACCCCCTCGATAGCCCGGTCGATCTCCGGCTTGATGGTTAGGTACTGCGCCTTTAAATCCACAAAGTTTACTTGCATCAAATCCTCCTTTGGTATGCACGCTATTGTGCTACCCTCGAAATTTACCATTCGTGGTGAACCATACCTGGCGAACCATCGCCCCCTAAGATATTATACCGCTCCCAAAAGTCAAGTGTTTAGTTTAACTTGCGAGAAGATATAAGTTAAGCTGTCTTATCCTCCTCATTTTTCCCTGGTATCTGGAACCCGTCATCCTAACTTGTTTCAATGAATTATATACGGAAAATATGAGTCTTGACCCCACCATTGGAAATTCTCTTACTTCAGAGTAATTTCAAACCGGTGAAGTATTCCCTTTTAAATGACAAAAAATGCACAAAATCCTCTTGCATTTGAAGTTGGATTTCGTTATATATGGGGTGATTAAAATTATTCAAAAAGGAATATGAATATGCAAATAGACTTAAAATACGGTGATTCGCACAAGAAGCTGAAGCTGGATGATAAGAATCTGATCGGGATTTTGGAATTGCAGAAGTACCCGGGAATTCCCGATGTCATCCAGTCGGAGCTCGAAGCTTTGGCTCACCCCATTGGCTCCAAGAGGCTTTCCGAGATCGCCAAAGGGAAAAAGACCGCCTGTGTGGTCGTTTCCGATTATACCCGAGGTACCCCCTACAAAAGGCCGAATTTCAATCTTCTTCTCCCCATCATAGCCGAGCTGCATAATGGCGGAATCGAAGATAGAAACATCAGGTTTTTGGTGGGGACGGGTGCTCATCGGGTGCATACGGATAAGGAAAACATCGACAATTTCGGCGAAGAGATTGTGAAGAATTATCCGGTGATCAGCCACGATTGCGATAAGAACAACGTTTCTCTGGGTTCTCTTTCCACCGGGAATGAGCTTATGATAGACAAGGTTTGGGCTGATTCAGAGGTGAGGATTCTTACCGGTTTGATCACCACCCACTATTTCGGAGGATTTTCCGGCGGAAGAAAAGGGGTGCTTCCCGGGATCGTCGGTCGGGAGACCATTCGGAAAAACCATGCCATGATAGTCCACCCGGACGTGGATATTGCCAAGACCAAGGGAAATCCCATCTCCGATGAGATGGACGAAGCAGCTAAGAAAGCGGGGGTGGATTTTATACTGAACGTGGTGATCAACGACAAAAAGGAGATTGTTAAGATCGTTGCCGGCGATTTGGAAAAGGCGTATGAGGAAGGTTGGATGTCATGCTGGAGACTTTATCTGGTTCCCTTCAAAGAGAAGGCGGATGTGGTATTCGCCTGTGCCGGAGGCTACCCCAAAGATGTCAGCTTGTACCAATCGCAGAAGACCATAAATAATGCCAAGCTGGTCCTCAAAGACGGTGGAACCATCGTTCTGATATCGGAATGCAGGGAGGGAATTGGTTCCGACACCTTTGCCCGATGGCTTCTGGAGGCAACATCCTTGGATGATCTATTAAACACCGACCCTGCCAAGATCGTGGTAGGTGGACATACCGCTGTGGGAAATGCGAAAGTGCTTAAGAAGTTCGACATCCTGGTGGTGTCCGGCATGAAACGGGAGGACTTGGAAAAAAGATTCTACAAATACGCCGAAGGGATAGACGAAGCCATAGACTGGGTGAAAAAGAAACACGGGGAAAACTTCAAGTCGTATATCATGCCCCAAGCAGGATTGATTTATCCCTGTCAGGAGTGAAAGGTTTATAAAGGGTTCGAGGAGTCAAGGATTCAAGTGGTCAAGTGAACGGTTAAATGAATTTAAGGTTGAAGGATATTAACCATGTTCTTTCGCTTGAACCCTCAACCCCTTGAATCCTTGAACCCTTTTTACGAATTCGAGAAGAATAGTCAAATCAACAACCATTAACCCTTTTTAACGTAAGGAGAGTCAAGATGGCAGACATTATTTTGGGTGACGTCAAAATCTGTGACGACGTCAAGCTAACCAATTACTGTGCCGAGATCTTTGCAAAGCTGGGCGTGCCGAAGAAGGATGCCCAGATCACCGCTGGCGTGCTGGTGATGTCGGATATGAGGGCAATCCCCTCACACGGAGTGGCACGGTTGATGAGATATGTATCCGGTTTACGGAACGGACAAATGCTTCCCAAGGTGAAGCCTAAGATCATCAAAGAAACTTCCACCACCGCGGCGATAGATGCCCGCAACGGTCTGGGTCAGCCCGCGGGCTTTTTCGGAATGAACCTGGCTATAAAGAAGGCGAAGAAAAGCGGAGTTGGCTTTGTCACGGTGCGAAACAGCAACCATTATGGCATAGCTGGATTCTATTCCATGTTGGCTTTGAAGGACAATTTATGCGGTATCTCCATGACTAACTCCGCTCCTTTGGGAGTGCCAACCTTTGGTCGGGACATGATCATCGGAACCAACCCCATAAGCATAGTCTTCCCCTGCGGCAAGGAAAGACCATATGTGCTGGATATGGCTACCACCGTGGTACCACGGGGTAAGCTGGAGGTGCTGGGTCGTTTGGGTAAGCCGATGCCGTTGGGTTGGGCAGTTGATACTCAAGGCTTGCCTACTACTGACACACACCAGGTGCTGGACAATATGACCAAATCCACCGGTGGAGGAGTTCTTCCCTTGGGGGGTGCCGGCGAAGATTTGAGCGGTCACAAGGGTTATGGACTCTCCGCGGTAGTGGACATCTTCTCCGGAGTATTGTCCGGTGCCGATTATGGTCCCTGGGTAAAAGCCACGAAGAAAGACGGTTCCAAGGGATTCATTAATGTGGGACATTTCTTCGGTGCCATCAAGATCGAGAATTTCATACCCTTGAAGAGATTCAAAGCTACCATGGACGAGATGATCCAGGGTTTGAAAAACTCACAAAGGGCTGAAGGTGAAAGCCGGATCTTTATTCATGGTGAAAAGGAATTCGAGAAATACGAAGAGTATAAGAAGAACGGTGTTCCCATCGAAGCCAAGGTCTGCGACCAGTTGAAAAAGGCAGGGGAGGAGTTGGGTATCAAGTACGATATGGCGAAATAGGCTTTGAGCAAAGCCCCGTTTCGAAAGAAATGGGGCTTTTTTATTAGTCTATAGTCTGTAGGTCGAATATGGTCGCAGACCTATTCGACACAATTTATTTTGTCCGAAAGTCTCGCTTTTGCGGAACATTTCGGACCTACAATTAAGTTCTCCTTTTGGTAGAGAAGGATAGGGTACGGATCATTTCCTATTAAAAATAAATGCATTTTTAATAATTGCGTATCAACTATGAACGTGCACTATAGGGATGATAAACTATGAAAGACAATCGATAGGATGAAAGGTGAAAAATGAAACCGGATTTGGAAAATGATTTGCTCAAGCTCTTTCCTGGGGAACAGGTTTTGACTTCCCCGGAGGAAAAGCTCTGCTATTCCTATGATGCCACCAACAAAAGCTTCCTTCCCGATGCCGTAGTTCTTCCTCATTCCACCGAGGACGTGGTGAAGCTGATGAAATTCGCCCACCAGCATAAGATAACCGTAGTGCCGCGAGGAGCGGGCTCCGGCTATACCGGCGGAAGCCTTCCGGTCAAAGGCGGGATCGTGGTCAGCTTCGAGCAGATGACCAAGGTTTTGGAGCTGAACAAGGAGAAGAAATATGCCATCATCGAGCCGGGAGTGGTCACCCAGGAGTTCGCCGATTACGTCAACAAATTCGGGCTGTTCTATCCGCCCGATCCTTCCAGTTTGAAATTCTCCACCATGGGCGGGAACGTGGCAGAATGTGCCGGTGGGCTGAAGGGACGAAAATACGGAGTGACCAAGAATTACGTTCTCGGGCTGGAAGCGGTTTTGGCTGATGGTAACGTTATTCGAACCGGTATTCTGAACGGGAATA
>JBDROD010000259.1:0-2515 GCA_043810415.1 Candidatus Zixiibacteriota bacterium
CCATGGTATCCATTTTCGTCTTGCCGACTGCAGTTTTAGTCAGCTTCATCATAATGTACGTCCAGGGTATCAACGCTAATATCATGTCGCTGGCTGGCATCATCCTGGCCATTGGCGCTTTGGTGGATTCCTCCATGGTAATGGTGGAGAATGCGCACAAACACATGGAGAAGTATAAAGGACAGAATATTCAACTAAATTCTTCCTCTCCAAAGGATCATTGGGCGATAACCACAGAAGCAGCCAAGGAAGTGGGACCATCCCTTTTCTACTCAATGATCGTTACCACGGTTGCTTTTGTCCCCATCTTTTTGCTGGAGGAGCAGGAAGGTCGACTGTTTAAACCGTTGGCTTTCACCAAAAGCTATGCCATGTTGGCCGGGGCGCTGCTTTCCATAACCATAGTCCCGGTACTGATGGGTTTTTGGATTCGGGGAAAGGTAAGGTCTGAGGAACAAAATCCCATAAGCAGATTTCTCCACAAAATTTACCATCCGGTCATAACCTTTGTTCTGAAGCATCGTTTCGGGGTTATCGCTACGGCTTTGGTCTTAATGGGTTTGACCATCATTCCGATCTTGATGATCGGCAGTGAATTTATGCCCCCTTTATATGAAGGGGACCTGCTTTACATGCCTACCACTTTTCCGGGCATATCCATTGCCAAAGCCAAGGAGATCTTGCAGCAAACCGATAAGATCATAAGCGCTTTTCCGGAGGTGGAGACAGTTTTTGGAAAAATCGGCAGGGCCGAGACGGCTACGGATCCGGCTCCTTTGATGATGATCGAAACCACCATAAAGCTTAAACCCGAAAAACAGTGGCGCCGGGGGATGACTCCGGATAAACTGGTGGATGAGTTGAACCGTGCCATCCAGTTCCCCGGTCTGACCAACGCCTGGACCATGCCGATCAAGACCCGAATCGACATGTTATCCACCGGAATCAAAACTCCGGTGGGAATAAAGATCATGGGAGATAATTTAGACAGTCTCACTGCTATAGGCGAAAGAATCGAGGCTTCGGTCAGAAAGGTGAAAGGGACTCTTTCGGCCTATGCCGAGCGGGTGGTGGGAGGCAATTATATAGATTATAGAATCAAAAGGGAAGAAGCTGCCCGTTATGGACTGACGGTAGGTGACGTGCAGGAGGTGATCATGTCTGCTTTGGGCGGGGAGAACGTCACCCAGGTGGTCAAGGGACTGGAGCGATATCCGGTCAACGTCCGCTATCCGAGAGAGCTGAGGGATAATTTGGAAGACATAAAAAGAATCTTAATCCCCACCCCCAGCGGAGCGCAGATACCGATAGTCCAGGTAGCGGATATACAGGTGGTGAAGGGGCCAGACAACATCAAAAGCGAAAATTCCCGCCGGACCGCCTGGGTCTATGTCGACATCAAAGGGATAGACGTGGGAACCTACGTAAAGCAGGCCAAGAAGGTAGTGGAAAGCGAAGTCTTCATCCCCCCCGGATACAATCTGGTCTGGAGCGGGCAATACGAATACATGCTGCGGGTAGAAAAGAGGTTGATGACGATCATTCCTTTGGTGATTTTGGTCATCTTCTTCATCATGTATCAGAACACCAAATCGATCACCAAAACCTTGATAGTCTTTTTAGCCGTTCCCTTTTCGCTGATAGGAGCATTCTGGTTCCTGTACCTATTGGGATACAACACCAGCGTGGCGGTTTGGGTGGGTATGATAGCATTGGTGGGGGTGGACGCGGAGACCGGGGTGGTGATGCTACTTTTCCTCGACTTGGCTTACCAGGATAGACTAAAGAACAATGCCATGCGTACCAGAGAGGATCTAAGACAGGCCATCCACTATGGTGCGGTGAAAAGAGTCCGGCCCAAGCTGATGACGGTGGGAACCGACATGGTGGCACTGTTGCCCGTAATGTGGGCAACCGGCATAGGCTCGGACGTGGCGAAGCGGATTGCGGCGCCGTATTTCGGAGGTCTGATCACCTCCTTTCTGTTGGAGCTTATGGTTTATCCGGTGATCTTCTATATCTGGCGCGGTCGGAAACTTCCCGAAGGGGAGTTAACCCAAATTGCAGAGAAGGCGGAAACTTAAGCGAAAAGTCACATAAAAAACAAATCACAGCCATGTTTAGTACCGTAGAAATTTTATTTGAGGGAATCCGATGATAGAGGAGGTGGTTATATATAGGGAATGAGTAGTGTAGTGAGTGTGGGTCCGTTGAAAACACGTTATTTTGACTGGGCGAAAACAAGAGGAAGTACAACAAGTTAAGAGAATAAAGGAGGAAAGATGTTTCATCCATCAGGCCAGAGAGGTTGGGGGCTTTTTACGGGACTGTTCATGATCTTTGTTCTTACGTTTCTGTTTGGGATTCATGCCACCTCTGCCTCAGCCGCAGGGTGCAGTAAACCCTGTATAAAAGCGGCAAACGAACCGGGCTGTCCCATGACTGCGAAAGCGACATCGGAGTCCGGGACACAAACTTCAGTGCAAAACATTTCTCAGGTGCCGAGTTTGGATTC
>JBDROD010000260.1:0-8767 GCA_043810415.1 Candidatus Zixiibacteriota bacterium
AGCTACTCTAAGATAATTTTCTGCATGAGGTGGTCTGGGCGTCAGTTCATGATTACCCGGGTCCACCTGATATGCCCAGTCAAAAGTTAAACGGGTATTATCATAGATTTGGGTGACTCTAAGTTTAGCATAATTATCATCAGCGGTCCATACGATATAGGTATGTCCTTTAATCACTTCCACCCAACCCACATTCGACCATCCTTCATCCGGAGACCGGCTTACATCATCTAATTTGTCAGTATAACCAAAATCCTGAATGTCCGTCTGCTTGTTAGCCACGCAGAGGAAGAAGACCTTCAGAGTATTATCGTATTCTAAGAATACATCTGCGTAATAATCTTCCCAGTCTAAAACCTTTCCATGAAAGAAATCAAAACCGGACTGAGAAGGTTTATAAAAACGATCGTACAATGTTTTATTGTAACCATCAGGTCTTGGCGTATCGTGAATATCCCATTTAGATAAGGCACTTTCATTTCCGTCATAATCCATGGCCGATACCGCATAGTGATACGTAATACCGTTGGTCACGTTGTAATCGTCGAATTTGGCAATCTTAGTCGTGGCGATTCGATGATAATAAACCTCATCATCTCGACAACGATATATTCGATATTCTTTGAAGTCACTTTCATCGTTCTCCTCCCAAATCAGATGCACCACCTCATTTCCGGTGATGCTGTGAAGCCCTTTGGGAACAGACGGAGGAGTATGATCCGGTTTCACGATATATACCTCATCTTCGCATCCGCCGAAAATGAAAATAAACCCTATCATAAGTGCCATTATTAGTAGAAGTTTTTTCATGACATCACCTCCGTTTTAATATTGCCATGTTCATATATTGCAAGTCTTATGCCGAATTTTTATTGATGAAGTAATACTATAAGCAAGAGACTAATCTTATTGTTGTTTAGCAGTTTACTGAGGTTGTTAATTTTAAGGAAACTCCTGTTAGTTTTTAGCTTGCACAAAAACCGTTCAAGGGTAAAAGAAAATTGTGCAGAGGGAATCGGAAGGATTAATGGATAAATCGCAATACCGGTTTCTTTAAGTATTAAGCAGGGTGATTTTATCCTCTTATCGGATGCCGGAAACTAGCCTAATGATAATAAAACTATCCCGCCAAAAATAAGAAGCGAAGCCAAGAATCGTATCTTCCCGTAACCTTCCTTTAAGAAAAAACAGCCCAAGATAACCCCGAAAAGCACGCTGATATTTCTGGCTGCCCCCAGATAACTCACTTTGCTCATCCTCAAAGCATAAAGCACCAGAACCGAGCTGATGAAATTGAAAAATCCAAAAACGAATAGATTGGTCCGGTTATGCTTGAATTCCAAACTGGTTTGACGTATTCTGTTTTTTATCCAAAGGAATACCAGCAAAAAGAGGGTCATGAAGATGTAAATAAGGTAAAAGAGAGTAAACGGGGATACCACTTCCAAATTTCTTTTGTTTATCAATGCGTATGCAGCCGTACATGCTCCTGCCGCCATGGAGAACAAGAAGGTTTTGCTTCTAAATGCCCTGAGTGGCTGCAGAAGCTCGGAGGGCTTAAAAGATGGAAGATAGATCATATATGAGCCGGCTATGGTTATCAAAATGCCCAAGAGTCCCAAATACGAGATATTCTCCTTCAATAAGAGCAATGCGAAAATCAAGATGAATAAAGGACCGAATCCCCGGGTTACCGGAAAGACCACCGAGAGGTCTCCCCTATCGTAGGCTCCCCCAAGGAATATATAGTAGTAAGTGCCAACTAAACTGCACGCAATAACACCAATCCAGGACCATAAACCCACCGGATACCCATGTTCCCCTAAAATTGCCCCTCTCCATATGAAGATTGGAAGATATATAACTAAACTGATCAAAGTGGCCCCGGTAATAAAAGCTACTTTTCTTTCACTCCCCTTTATGGGAACGTTTAAAGCCGCCTGCAGCAAAGCAGAGAAGATGATAAGCAAAAGCGCTATTGGGGACATGAAGTTTCCTCAAAGCAAATCTAAATATTGTCTGCGACAACTCGCTGCATGACAAAGTCTATAATTTAACCGATTAGGGATTGTAAGAAAAGAAGATTATGAGGAAATGTATATTTGCTTGATCTGGTTGCATCGGAAAGGATTTATTCGAGGATAGCGAAGGAAAACCGGAAAATTCTAAGATTGAGTTTTTATTTTTAAAACTGGGTGATATCAAAGTAGTATTCTGAACGTAACTTTACCCAAATTTGCCTCTGTATTCATTTAGTCTTGAATCTAAAAAGGAAAAACTTTGAGGAATATCAATGGACCCTGTGCCTATCAGATTACCGTTCGGATCGAATATCCGAACAAAATAAGAACCTTCAGACAAGTCACATATAATGGTTTTGAGATCGAAAAGACAGGTACATTTGCAAGCCTTACCAACGTCTTTCTGCCAAAGATCGAATCCGGTGCTGGTGCGAACAACGTTTACTTCTATTCTGGAACAACAGTTGTACAAAACGTCGTGTTGGGTGACGAAAATCGTATCACCGTGAGAGCTCAAAACCGGGGAGCCGCTCTGGATAATTCTAGCTGTCTTGATTTCCGAGCCATTCTTGCAACTGCTCTGAAAGGATTCATAATGAATCCCCGCAGGCTCTCTAACCGGACTTTTTGTTTTACCGCAAACTAAAAAAAGGAGTGTCAAGATTACTGCTTCGATCACTTTATATTTCAACAACCACTCCGCCTTTTCTTAAAGGGAAATCAAAACAAAATTTATTTGATTTCAGATAATACAAAATTTATGCCAACCTGATGACGTATAAACTGATTATCTAACTTAATTCTTTTGTTGAACTTACTTAAAGCCGTTTTAAGATGCTGTTCGAAGAGCCGCAGGTTCTTGCTGCAATTCAAACAGGCATTTATTGTTGAAAATCTTATGCTTCTTAATCCTAATAACTTACTTAGTCTCGTAAAAAAATACGAAACCCTATAGTTGCTTACCTCTATCAAAGATTGATATTTCTATGATGAAATTATCTTCTTGAGATTATAAAAATGTATGAGGGTGGAGTCAATAAATTTGCGAATTGTTCTTCAAATTTCTACTTTTTACCCATATAACCAATTAACTCCATGAGAGTAAGTATCAAAAAATTCTTTACAAATTGCATTTATGTTCGTATAATTGCGTTTGATATGAAGAGGAGAGGGATATTTCAAACTCCAAACGGTATATACAGAAGATCAAAAACCAATAGTCCGGGGTTTTTTAAAGGATGAATAGGAATCATTATCTGGGTATTGACATCGGATCGGTTAGCGTGAAGCTGGTGCTTCTCTCACCGGATGGCAAGATTATTCAAACTTACTACCAGCGCTCCAAGGGGCAGCCTCTTTTAACCCTACAAAACATTCTAAAAGACCTCTTTGAGAAATTCGACCCCAATCAGGTAAAATCCATAGCTACTACCGGCACCGGTGGAAAACTGGTGAATTCAATCCTGGGGGGGAGCTTCGTCAATGAGGTGATCGCCCAGGTGAAAGCGGCAGGGAATTTATGTCCGGAGGTTCGGACCATAATAGAAATGGGCGGTGAGGATTCCAAGCTGATCCTCCTGCGATGGGATAAAGCAACCAAAACCATAGCCTTGGAAGATTTCTCCATGAACATGCTCTGCGCCGCCGGTACCGGATCTTTTTTGGACCAGCAGGCCAACCGTTTGAGAATCTCCATTGAGGACGAATTCGGAGAGCTAGCGCTTAAATCCAAAAATCCCCCCCGTATCGCCGGAAGGTGCAGCGTCTTCGCTAAATCGGACATGATTCACCTCCAGCAGATCGCCACTCCGGATTACGACATCGTTGCCGGATTATGCTTTGCCATGGCGCGCAATTTCAAAAGCTCCATCGCCAAAGGAAAGAAGATCGAAAAACCGATCTCCTTTCAAGGCGGGGTGGCTGCCAATATGGGAATGAGAAGAGCTTTCGAAAACGTGCTTGAACTATCCGAAGGGGAACTGGTGATCCCGCAATATTATAAGGAGATGGGGGCTATAGGAGCGGGTTTATCCATAATGGGAACTGAGAAGGAGAACATTCCCTTCCTGGGTACAAGCAAGTTCGATGAATATCTTTCATCCACTACCCGGGGGCACAAGGGAAAAGACCCCTTGATCTTTGCTTTCCCCGAAAACAAGTATTTCGATGCCACCAGAAATCACCAGGTGCCCAAAGAGGAACGAATTGACGCATTTTTGGGGATCGACGTAGGCTCACTCTCCACCAACGTGGTGGCAATCGATAAGAATAAAAAGATGATCGCCCGCATCTACCTTATGACCGAGGGCCGGCCAATCGAAGCGGTGAAAAAAGGATTGAAGATAGTCGGCAATCAGATTAAAGAGAAGGTACAAATCCTGGGGGTGGGGACCACCGGTTCGGGAAGATATCTCACCGGAGATTTTGTGGGGGCAGATGTGGTGCACAACGAGATCACCGCTCAAGCCATCGCCGCTGTCAATATCGATCCCCGGGTGGACACGATATTTGAGATCGGCGGGCAGGATTCGAAATATATCGGCTTGCAGGATGGAGCGGTGGTCGATTTTGAGATGAACAAGGTGTGTGCGGCGGGAACCGGCTCGTTCCTGCAGGAACAAGCGGAGAAGCTATCCATCCAGATAGAGGAGGAGTTTGGGGAGTTGGCCCTTAAATCGAAATGCCCGGTCAACTGCGGAGAGCGATGCACCGTTTTCATGGAATCGGACTTGGTGGCTCATCAGCAATCCGGCATTCCCAAGGAGGACTTGGTGGCGGGTTTGGCTTATTCCATCGTTTATAACTATCTGAACAAAGTGGTGGGAGATAAAAGGGTGGGCGATCATATCTTTTTCCAGGGCGGTGTGGCTTGGAACAAAGCGGTGGTTGCCGCCTTCGAGAAAGTGACCGGAAAGAAGATCACCGTACCCCCGCATCATGACGTGACCGGCGCCATAGGTGCCGCCATATTGGCGATGGAGGATTACGACGGGGGACAAAGCAACTTCAAAGGATTCGACCTCTCGGAAAAGGAATACACCATCTCCACCTTTGAATGTGCCGACTGTGCCAACCACTGCGAAATAAAAGAGGTGAAAGTCGAAGGTGAGCCGCCATTATTCTATGGCAGCCGCTGTGAAAAATATGATACCAAGAGGAAACCAAGAAGAAAAGATATCCCTGATCTCTTTAAAGAAAGGGACAAAATCCTTTTCAACCTACATAAGGAATTTGTAACACCCCGGGATGCGTCCGGGCAAAAAGAGAGGAAGAGAATCGGCATTCCCCGCTGCCTCTCCTTCTACGAGTTATTCCCCTACTGGGCAGCCTTTTTTGAAAATCTGGGCTTTGAGGTAATCCTCTCCGATCCCACCAACAAAAGGATAATTCATCAGGGAACAGAACGGGTTCTATCGGAGTCCTGTTTCCCGGTTAAAGTGGCGCATGGGCATGTCCTCAATCTGCTGAAGAAAAAAGTGGATTATATCTTTCTCCCCAGTCTGATCAATATGAAAAAAGAGGATGATCATAACAGGGAGAATTACGCTTGTCCTTATGTGCAGTCTCTCCCCTATGTGATCCAGGCAGCCATCGATCTAAAAGAAGCCGATGTACGGATGATCACCTTCCCGGTGCATTTTCAACTGGATAGGAAGGTCCTTCTTAGAGAATTAATCCGGATGGGCAAGGAGCTGAGTATAAAGAGCAAACAGATAAATGATGCCATGACCAGGGCGGAAGAGTGCCAGGAGGAATTCGAAAAATGGTTGCTTCGGAAAGGGAAAGAGGTTTTAAACAATCTCGCGGAGGATCAAAAAGCCTTAGTCCTCATCGGAAGACCATACAACACCTGTGATCCCGAGCTTAGTTTGAATCTCCCTCGAAAGCTCGCGGATCTGGGGGTATGGGCGATCCCTATGGACTTTCTGTGCCACGACCCGCAAATCAAGAAGGACCATCTGCCCAATATGTATTGGAAATACGGACAGAAGATCTTAGCGACGTCGGAAGTGCTCAAAAAACATAAGAATCTGTTCGGGATATATGTTTCGAATTTCGGCTGCGGTCCGGATTCTTTCATTATGCATTTTTTCAAGAGGAACTCCCAGGAGAAACCGTTCCTGATGATAGAGCTGGATGAACATTCAGCCGATGCCGGGGTGATCACGCGGTGTGAAGCGTTCTTGGATAGCTTGAAAAAATATAAACCACACGAAGAAATCACTATTCTTCCAAAGTACCAAATCCGGGATTTTGAAAATCACCGGGTTTTGTACATCCCCTACATGTGTGATCATGCTTTTGCCTTCAAGGCGGCATTAAACGCCTGCGGGCTGGAAGCTCACGTAATGGAGGAATCCGACGAAGAGACTCTGGTTCTGGGAAGAAAATTCACTTCCGGTAAGGAATGCTATCCCTGCATCCTGACCACCGGGGATTTGTTGAAATTTATGAAAAAGACAGATGGTAGGACGGAAAAGGTTGCCTTCTTCATGCCCAAGGCCAATGGTCCCTGCCGCTTTGGTCAATATCATAATCTCCATCGGGTGATCTTGGATGAGATGGGATATTCTGACGTCCCCATCGTCTCTCCTGATTCCGAGGATTCATACTCCTCCTTTCTGAATCTGGACGGTGATTTCCGAAAACTAGCTTGGAAGGGAATGGTGGCAACCGATCTTCTGATCAAGCTTCTGCATCAGACCAGACCATACGAAAAGAATAAAGGTGAGACGGACCGGATTTATCGCTCATGCCTGGAACAGTTAACCAAAACCATAGCCTCGAAAGGCGACCTGGAAAAGACTTTGAGCTGGGCGGCAAAGATGTTCTCCAAAATCCGGAAGGTCTCCGGAGAAAGGAAGCCAATAATCGGTGTGGTGGGTGAGATTTACATCAGATCAAATCGGTTCTCCAACAACGACTTGGTGCGAAAGATAGAGGCATTGGGAGGAGAAGCCTGGGTGGCACCCATGAGCGAGTGGATCTCCTATACCACCTACATGTATATAAGAAATTCCTCATTGCAGAGAAAGCATAAAGACCAGCTCAAAGGATGGCTGACCAACTGGGTGCAGAGGAACAAAGCACAGCGTCTGGAGAAAAGACTGGACGGGGCAATCCTGGGATGTTACGAGCCGGATATAGCCGACGTTCTGGATCTCGCCAGCCCTTATCTGCATGAATCATTTGGAGGGGAAGCTATATTATCAGTCGGAAAAGCCATCGAATACATGCACCAGGGTCTTTCGGGAATCATAAATGCCATGCCTTTCACCTGCATGCCCGGAACCATAGTAACAGCTCTATCCAAGAAATTAAGAGAGGATTTCGGCAATTTCCCCTGGCTGAATTTGGCTTACGAGGGGCAGGAAGATTCCAACGAGATCACCCGCCTGGAAGCCTTTATGCACCAGGCCAAAGAATTTCAGGAAAAGGGTCAACGAACAGAACGGGCAAAGTTGGTGTAGTTGCTCGCGTTATCGAACATGAAAACCATCTAATGGTTTAGGCAACGACAAAAGCCCCTGCTCATGTTTATTCTTTTTTGACCGATAATAATAATAAGAAAAGGACTCGACAAACGTTATAAAAATGCGTATATAGATAGATACAGTAAGTAGGAACATTAAAGGCAGGTTTTGGTTAGGTTGAGAATATTTTACCACGAAAGCTTGAATGAGAGGTTTCCGTGGTATTTTTATTTTTAAGAGCAAGGAGGTGATATAGGTAATGCAGGGTACAGTAAAATGGTTCAATGAGTCCAAAGGGTATGGATTCATTACTCCGGATGACGGAGGACAGGACCTGTTTGTGCACTTTTCTGAAATCCAGGAAGAAGGTTACAAGACTCTTAGGGAAGGCGACAAGGTTAACTTCGAAAAAGGACAAGGAAATAAGGGCCCACAGGCTACAGGCGTCACAAAGGTATAGTTTAGACCATTAAGTTTCTAAAATATATCGTTGAAGGTTCCAAAAAGCTCCCTTGCTTTTGGGATCAAATATGGTGGGAATAAAATCCCACCATATTCTTTTAGTACAACGAATTTATTACCCCCTATTTCCACTTCAGGGTAAATCCTTTCTCAGGGTAACTCTCTTTAAGATCCCACCCGGATAAGAGGGATTAGGGTGAATATTGATTGCAGATGCTTCCCCCCAAAAACTATCTAATCAATAATAATACTCCCGTACCTATCAAAATCACAGCAATCACTTTTCTGAATAAACTTTCTTCTATCTTAGTATTCAGTTTAGATCCGAGAATAAGCCCGACCAACAGAAATGGTGTGAGGTATAGGGCAAACTTGATTACCTCTATTGTTATCAGACGATTGAAGGAATACAAAATCAGCCGGTAACAGGCATCCACAAAGAAAACCCCATAGAGCGTTGCCCGGAAAACTTGTTTTTCTTTCAGTTGATGGGTAAGATAAAGGACTATGGGAGGACCGTTAAGACCGAACATTCCCCCAACACATCCGCCAAGAAATCCGCTGACCGGTGCCCAAATCTTGCTTATTTGCTTTTTAGCTCCTTCATTATTCCAAATCAATATTTTCAATGCAAACAAGATCACCAGCACGCTAAAAATTCTCTTTAATATTTCGTTCCCGAACGATACAAGAAAATACGTCCCTATGGCTGTCCCTACTACCAAACCCGAGAGAAGCAAGAGAGCATTTCCTTTGTCGATAGATTTTCGTGTTTGTATGGTCAGAACAAGACCGGAGATGAAATCAAAA
>JBDROD010000261.1:0-3106 GCA_043810415.1 Candidatus Zixiibacteriota bacterium
TAACCTTTTTCCCTCTCCCCACTGGGGAGAGGGTAGGGTGAGGGGAATATTCTATTTTGAATTCGCTACGAACCACGAACTCCCGACTACGAACTATTCAATGGGGAATTGCACCTCCGTCACCAGTTGGACTGGGGGGACGTTCGGACCCGCCTCCAGGTAAATCTCCGTCATGGGAGCGTTCATCTTGTATCCCTTCTCCTTCATCCACCCAACGATATACGGGTATTCCTTGGCTATCTCGGCATAGGGTCCCTTCAGTATGGCATAGACCACTTTCCTGGCGGGAATCTCTTGAATTCCGTAACCCGAATCCGGCATGAATCCATAAGGGACCACAATGCCGATCTCGCTTCTTAAGCTCTCCGGGCGGACCGCCTCCGGGTCATCCAAATATATTCCCACCATGTTACCGCCGATTCCCTTCTTTGCTGCATACTCAGCCAGTCGATTCAAAGTCGCTTCGATCTGATCATAGGAACCGGTATGCTCGAAATAAAGCAGGGTCATCACTTCGCTGGTTTTGGTCAATATCTCATACGGCTTTTTCTCTGTTTTCCCTCCGCAGCCGGTTTGGCTAATAATTAAAATTCCGATAATCAATGTCAATAAAAATATTTCTATGATCCTTTTCATTTCTATTTCCTCTTACTATGAACCGTGAACGAGTCTAACCGAAGCGTCGGCTTCAGTTAAACTGGGGGTAGTGGATGATCTTAGAACTTTCCTTATCCACAATCCCTGCTTCATTCCTAATAATATAGCAGTTATTTGAAGTCCGGCAAGAGAAAAATCAAATATTGCAAGTGTCTGTTTGGGCGCAGTTTCGTGGGCGATTTTCGAACTTCTTTATGGTGTATAGAGAACTTCAATTTCGATGTTCTGTCGGTATCATACTTTGTATCATATTAATACATCACTGCTATATAATCGCTCATATCCATTATCTTGAATATTATTAAGAAGAAATCAACATACATCGGATTTTTATGTGTCCAGTAAAAGGCTCCATATTAACCTTTTAAAAAACAGAAATATTTTATAAGTCTCAATCCCTTATTCATCAGACCTTCGTTTCAAAAACCGTCCACCTTTCACCTCAAAATCACTATTGGGTTTTTTGTCGTGGATGGTCGACTTGTCCTGAGCACATCGAAGGACGGGACGATCTCTGGTTTGACAATAAATCGCTTTCAGTCCACAGTCCACCGCTGCTTTTGGGTGAGGGGGTTTAGGACTACGAACTATGAACCATTAACCATGAACCGTTTTAACAATGCGGAAGGGATGAGACGAGTTTAAAAACAATTTTCCCCGGAATTTAAGACTATTTCAATATCTTTATTCTCATCTTTCTTATTCCAAACTCGTTAGCTTCTTCTCTGGTGGAGACACATAAGTCTATCCTTTTCCCTTTAACCATATTTCCGGTATCTTCAGCCTTCCACCATCCCAAACCATCAATCCAAACCCAGGCATTAAATGGAACCACCTTCGGGTCTACTGCAACGGTGGTATTGGGCTTGGCTATGGTGCCAGTTGCAGTTACACCGGAATATCTTCCCTCTTTAGGATCTACTGGCAGATAAGCCGTAATAGTATACTCCTGGTGGTTTACATGCTTTAACAATATAGACTCTCTCTCCTGGTATGCGGATAACTCATTTTGAAGACTGTCTACCGTTTCTTGAAGCTGAGAGGGTACGCGATTGACTTCCGGCAGAGATTCTTGAACATCCTGGGCAACCAGGAAGCAGATGGTTAACATGAATATCGCTATCATCCCGGGGACTTTTTTATTTTTGATTTTCATAAGTAACTACCTCTTCTTTTGAATACCCTTTCACCTCTTCGACAAAGTATCGGACAGTCTGGGTCCTATGCACTCAATATCCAATCCCTTACTTTTGTATTCTTCACCCAAACACTTGGCCACTCTGGTGAAATTATCGCTACTGTCTTTTGAAACAAGGAAAGTAGATTTTAGAATTAGAGCTTTCTTCATACTTTTTGTCTTCAAAGGTGGGACTTCGTTTAATTTAGTCTCCAAAGCCTGCTTGCTTATCCAGCCAAAGCTTTTTTCTTTATATTCGTGTAGCTTTTTGTTCAGCACCTCTGGGAATAGTTCTTCTTCCTTTTTTTCCGGGCAGGTTTGGGATAGATAATCCTTCATCCGCTTAAAATCCACGTAGATCTTTACTTCCCACTCTTCTCTGTCTTTGGCTTCATCTAAGAATGGATTTGAGACTTGATCAAGCACTTCCATCGTTTCCCCCTTATCTTTGTTTAGAATAATTTAAGGAATAACCTCAAAGCATATCTATTCGGGAATATCTATTCTTCTTTTGTTTCCACTTAATACTCCCGGTTATTACCTCAAATCGGACGGGAGTGGAGGTCGACATTCAACTGTTTATTGGTTTCATCGTCGCCTCGTTCTTACGATTGGATCTTCGAATTTGAATCCGGTGGAGAACTTCGGATTTTCTGGAAACACCTCTTTTATATAATCTCTCATTTCATTGATCTTTTCATCCACCACATCCTTTAGATAAAGAGTCCTCCTCGCTGCGGACTCGTATTGACCTGCAATATGATAAAGTCTTTGCAGAAGAGCCACTGCCCCTAGACGGGTGAGCTTATGCTTGGGAAGGTTTCTATATATGCCCCCTTTAGCCGGAACTTCTTCCAAAAGACTTTTTCCGACTAAATAGTTTAATAAATGCGCTGAATAATCGAGGCTGATCTCCATTCGGTGACTGATTAAAACCTTATCCACCACTTTATTTTCTTTGGTTATACTTAAAATCTCTATCTCATTAGGAGTAGGCACCTTTCTTACCCTCGGTTTCTATTCTATGTTTTAGTTTCTGTTCACCCTTAAAGAAAGGATAACTTAATAACCAGCTTAAGCTTAACTCAAGATTTTGGGGTAAGTTGTCCTCATCCCAGACCGGTTTTTCTTCCTCGCAACTTGACTCCTTCTGTTCATTACCACTTTTCTATGCCCGATTGAAGAAACCTCACTTTTCTTTTCCATTCTATTATCCATTTCCCGGGTTCTGCATTTCTCATCCCCATCCACCATCACCCCATATTTCAACAT
>JBDROD010000262.1:0-3589 GCA_043810415.1 Candidatus Zixiibacteriota bacterium
TTCTTCCATGGGCATGTATGGTTCATGCCAGCGGTCATCAGGAATGAGTCCCTTGTACGCCTGCGCGGCGTCATTGATGATCGCGTACATCCCATCAAGATCTGACTCCGTACATCTGCGTATCATGGTCTGTCTCGCGGCCTATAATGTTTATATGGATTGATATAAAACCACAAACCCGCAATATTTACTGTATAAGGACTATATCTTCTCATATCAACTGTAACCAAATCACCTCTGTGTGTCAATGGAGAGGAAGATTGACGGTTCCTATCCCATCACCACACCATACCCCCAGGGTGTCCATCCCCCATACCCGGCAAGGTCCTGGTTGCAGTCCTCAAATTAGGTAAAACAATCCATTGGACTTTTTTTATCGTTTTGGCGATAACTGATTATAACATACAATTTTGGGAGGGTGATTTTTCGGATCAGTGGGGGTGAGCCTAACTTCCTGTAATCAATAGAAATGAGATTTCAGGAGATATAAAAGCTTTCGAGTGGTTATCAATAAAATAATCCCTTGACTTCTCAAATCATTAGGGCCAGAAAAGAAGCATAATTGATTAAGGCGTTGTCAATCGGTTAACAACCAATTTGACCCTTTTTTAGAAGGGGTGATGCCATGGAGAGATTATTGAAACCCCGTATCTCGAAAAGAGTGCGGGGTTTTGTGTTTTCTATAATCAACTGCCTGACCATCGGCTGCAAGCCGATGGGTTCAACGGACGGGTCGAATGAATTCGACTTTTCTGTCCGTTATATAGAGCATTCACCTTTACGAACACAAAGTGAGTGCTCGTCCCCAAGGGGGACTTCGCAAAACTTTTCTTAGCCTAAAGGCGAGGGATTTCAACCATCCCCGAAAGGGGCATTAATGAAAAACACAATAAAAAGTTTAAATGTCGATAAGATAATAATGCGTATCACGGTGACGATACCATTTATTTGGAGGTCAATTATGCATACACAAAAAGCAATGCACGTGTTCACTGGTATTTCTTGTAGTTTATTACTGATGTATTTCCTTGTCGGATGTGCGTTTGATATTGCGCATGTAAGATATACAGATACGCGCCTGAAGATTGACGGCCAGGGCACAAAGTCCTTTACTCTGGGTGCCGACTTATCTTTGTCAGAAATGCCGTGTGGATATGGTCGCACTTTGAAAAAGGAGACGAGGTGGATTATGGTCGGATCCATTGAACAAGGTTCTGTATATAAATCACGCGATCAGGTCTTGACCGTGGAATGCTCGAATGTTCATGAGGCGTATTTAGTTGTTGCAGAGAAGTCACTCCGAGGCTTCTATTTGCCCGTGGAGAAAGGATACGTGCCGTTATCGAGTCCAATACGCATGGTCATCAATGAAAACTAAGGAGGAAGATATGAGGAGGGTTCTAACGCTCGTCGCGGTAATTATCATGGTGATCGGACTCGGTGCCTGCGCGTCAGGTCCGAAATTCAGCACACTGAAAATCGATAACGCCGTCCCGAATGCCGAAATGGGCAGATTGTTCCTCTATCGGATAACCGGGATGGCTGGCGCGGCAGTTCAGCCTGATATTATTTTGAACGGTGAAAAGGTTGGCGTATCTCTGCCAATGGGGTTCTTCTTTCTGGACCTGAAACCAGGGGAGTACAAAATCGCTACATCCACAGAGGTTACCCGTACTGTTTCACTCATTCTAGAAAAAGGGCAGAACAAGTATGTAAGGTTCAGTTTAGGCTTTGGTTTCTTTGTGGGACACGTGTATGGGGAACTTGTGGATGAAGCAGAGGCGTTGAAGGAAATCCAGGAGTGCTCGCTCGATTCGGGACTCAAAAAGTAAGCAACCGCAACCGCGGGGGCGAGCGAGCAAAGATAATGGAGTGCACCCTTCCGGTTAGACAGCTTTGGTTAGAGCGGCCGGATAGGGTTTATGGGGTTTGAGGAACAATTCCTTGAATTCCACCGGCGGTAGATATCCAAGTGAGGAATGCAGCCGCTTGTGTTTGTACACCTGTTCTATGAAATACTGAAGCCTGAGTTGGACATCGGCCAGTGTCAGGTATTCCCAAAGGTGTTAAGGCGGAAATGAAGGGAATGGGAAAAATTGTGTGGGGTTGGGAGGGAATAAGAAAAATGAGTGCTGTGGGCTTCTTCCTGTTATCCACAAAAAGTCAAACCCGACGAAAACACTTGACTTCAAATGGTTATAGGGGGCTTGCGGAAACAACGGAATACGTTGCCCAAAAAACATGCGCGCACTGTATTTTCTGGTACTCCGCAAATACTATGGCAACAAAGAAACTGTGTCCCATAGACAAGTCCTCCAGGATGAGTGTTTCCGTAAGCGAATAGAAACGAATAACAGATTTTGCATAAGTGGTATGAAATGCTCAAGCAGTTCGATGCAAGAGAGGGGTATCGGGAAGGCGCCTTTGAAAAGAACAAGAGGCGATCTGTCCCGCTGATAACACTCCTGATACTCGCCTTTACCATCTGCCTGATTCCTATGGAGGCGGCGGCACTCATTAAAAACGAGTATCTCGGGGATATTGCCATCACCGTAACAGGCGCAACCAGGACCAAAGAACGGTTTGTGGAATCTTTGGTAGAAAAATGCCTGAAGAAAGGGGACTACCGGAGCTGGGAAACTGTTGATGCCAGGGCTTTGAGCCAGTGCATCAGTAATTCCAGACTTTTCAGGAGCGTCGACGTGGCGCTTGGAGCCGCGGAGCTCAAGGTGACCGTTAATGAGCGCTGGACATTGATACCGGTGCCCTATGTTTACTCGAGCAACGACAAACGCTCTGCCGGACTGTTCATCTTTGAGTCGAATCTCTTAGGCTACGGGAAAACACTTGCTGCCGGAGGGTCAGCGGCTACTGAAGGAAACAGTTTTTCGTTGATGTACTCCGATCCTGCCGTAAATTTTTCCGACCACACCCTATCGGTCATGGCCTTCCGGTCCAATGCCGAATTGGATTCCTACGTCATTAAGGACATTCATGACGGTTTCAATAAAAATGAGACAGGGGTGTTCCTCTCCACCGGATACAGGGTTACCCCTTCACTTGAACTGTCTCTCAGCCTGAGTTATGCTGATCGAAGCTATACGCAACGGGATTCGTTTGCAACTCCCGTGGACTACCATGCCACCAGCGTGGGGGGACGAGTCTCTTACCATAACGCCGATTACAAGCTCTTCTACAATGATGGGCTTTCTGGGTCAATCATCTGGCTTAGCCAAATTCACCGGTCCGAC
Source organism: Candidatus Zixiibacteriota bacterium (assembly GCA_043810415.1). GTDB lineage: Bacteria > Zixibacteria > MSB-5A5 > MSB-5A5 > SM1-73 > CAIVRH01. The sequence continues at coordinate 3,252 of JBDROD010000262.1, forward strand.
GGGAAGGAAAAGCTATCACAGGCAACGGTTTCTATCCGGCGGGACATTACCCTGTTTTCATCACACGCGCTCCAGGTCGGCATGCATGGGAGCATCCAGTCTGATAACGGCAATCGCGGGGATGTGGCTATGTACGGCAGAGCTAAGGGATACCGGGGAATAGAGCCGAACGGGCTCTGGACCAGGAGGATTATCGCCGTATCGGCAGACTACCAGATCCCGGTGGCAAAGACCGGCCAAGGAACATTCACTGTCGCGCCCTTTGTGGACTACGGTGAGTACAAACCCTTCGTCGAAGGTTCCGGCAGCAACTACACGGCCTATGGGATCGGGGCCTA
>JBDROD010000263.1:0-5891 GCA_043810415.1 Candidatus Zixiibacteriota bacterium
ACATCAGATAAGTTCCATATACCTGATAAATATCATTTAGGTGCAGAAACTTGCCGGAAATGACCAGATCCCGGATCATCATGTCCGCTTCACTGTCCCATTCTCTGGACCAGTGTTCCGCCAATCCCTCTTCAAACCATAAAGGGAGCCCGGAATAATTGAATTTCCTGTGGGCTTTCATCACATAGGGCAGTTTCTGCAGAATAAAAGCGTGAACCATCTCGTGTTGTATCACCCGGGCAAACCGGGAATATGAACCATCGAAGGGGATGACCATCCGTCCCTTCATGTATTCGGTGAAGCCTGCCACGTTTTCGGGCAAAAGGGAAGGGATGACGTTGGTTTGCGCAAAATAGTTGGATGAGCTGTAGATGATTAAGGGAATTTTATGGGTGATGCGATGATTAAACTTGTTTTCCAAAAACAGGTGGCTTTTCTCCGCACAGCTGGCAGCTATTTCAGCCAACTCCTCCTCTTCGGCATAGAAATAGATCTCAAAATGCCGGGTGGTTAAAACCTGCCAGTCGAAAGTGGTATACTGGACCTTATTCTTTCCGAAATAGTATTGCCCGTTGGAGAATCCGTACAGTAAAAGAAGAAGTGGGATAATGAAATATAACTTTTTCATGATACTAAAATAATCAAAAACAATAGAAAAATCAACCGGGCAGAATCAGAAGCTAACCATTCATTTATACGATGCCAGAGGCGGGGGTGAAGAACCTTCCGTCAGAGAGGGTGGGATTATAGTGACAGGGTCGGATGATCTCAGGTTCATTTGAACCTTATCTCCATGGTTTTATTAGACGAGCCTGCATCCGACCGGTATATTCATTTTACAGTTTCCCTTTCCAGGGGCTTTACATCCGGTTCTTTGGCAGTGTCACTGATCCTTTTGCTTTTTATTGAAGCTGATGCCCGATGGGCAGATTCTATCAACCGATCGTTCACCAGTAATCCCTTCAACCCTCTTTTCTTATTCTTTACGAATTTTTCGATCTCCACCACAAACTCAGGGGAACCTATTTTCCCGAGGATGTTCAATGCCATTATCTGCATCTCATCCCTTTGTTTGGACTGCAACTGTTTTATTGTCACATCCTCTTCCGAAAGAAGCCCCAGCAGAAACTGAATGGAGCAAGTATAGCTTTCCTCTTCAGTCGGTTCACCTCCGCCGATCTTCCCAAGAGCCAAGAGAGTAGGAAGTCTATCATCGGGATTATGCCGAAAATGCTCTAACAGTGGTCCCAAACAACTCTTGTCGTTAAGTCCGACCAAAGAGGTGATGGCACTCTTTCGCACTTCATCTTCGGGGTCGTCCAAAAAGGTCAAAAGGATGTTTGTCGATTCTGCTATACCGATCTTCTCTAAAGCCTTGGCCACTTCCAATCTCACCCTGATGTCCGGATCGTTTTTAAGGCGGGATAAAACCAATGCACTTTCTTCACCCGGAATATTACTTAAAACGTAAATGGCGTTTCGTATCTTGTACCATGCATCATCGACTAAGTGCCCCCTTTCTTTTTCACGAACGAAAGTCACGTCAGTTGATAGCAGGGATGAGATGGCGGATACCGAACAATGCCCCAGGCGGTTCAAAACCCGTAAGCTGCTCATTCGGGTGGCTCTGTCGGCTGAGGTGCAAATCTCCAAGAGTTTCTCGGCTACCCTGTCTTTATCCAAAGATTCCAGTATCTCCTCTACCAACTTGATAGTGGGCATGGGGATACCCTCTTTTAGGTGATGGGTGAGTAAAAAGAGAGATTGCTCATCCGTGATTTCCCGAATGAAAGCTGAGGCAACCTCCACTATCTCAGCCGGACATATGATGCCCGGTTTAAGACGGTTATTGAATTCCACGAGTATTGGTAAAGCCTCTTTTAACTCCTCTTTTCTTATTTTTTCCAATAAGATGATCCTCAAAAGCTCCGCACTATTTTGGAAAGCGTAAACGGGCAGATTTTGATCTCCGATCTTTTCTGACAACCTATGCGTAATGTAATTAAAACCAAACCCCGTCTCCTCTTTAACGAATTGGATCAATCCTGACTTTAAGAAATCTAAAGCCAGATTACGAGACTGGAGATTTTCGGAATATAGCTGGGAAAGGAGCTGATCCATGACGTAAGTTTTTATCTCGCTCTCTTGAGTACTGTTTACCCGGTTCCACAAAAACATGAACCTCTCCGAATCCACCTCCTGGGAACCAAGTCGGCCTATCATGCCGGTCAGCTCATCCAATACCGCCTGGCTCTTTATCCATCTTTCGTCGAATATGTAATCAAGATGTTTTTTCTCGAGCAGACCCCGTTCCGACAGCATATTCTTGATCTGGGGCAATAGCTTCCTTTTGTCCCTATCCTCCAGCAACTTGAATACCAAATTCACCATCTCGTTAAGTGGCGAATCTGGTTCAAACAGCTCGAATTTCGTCAAATTCTTCTCCAAACTGGATGCCAACAGGTTTAGAAGATCATCATCCGAAAGCTCCTTTACCTGATCCTTGATCTGTCCAGACAGCTGATTGAGATCTACCTCCGGACCAAATCTTCCTTCGATATCCTCCTTTGGGGTGGATTTATTCAAGAGGAGGTCTCTCACCAAGCCGGGATTGTCCCGGATGATCTTGGAAATCTGGGTTTTCAGCTCAGCCCCCTGTAGCACCTCGTTGGCCACCACCACCTCATTTTCGGAAACCAGCTCATAATGAAGCTGGTCTACGCGGATGGAATGGATATCTTTTTCCTTTAAGAATTCAGGCAGGCTTTTAGAAGGGACATCTTTTCCGACCGGCTTAACAAAAAAACCTAAAAAACTATTGAACTCCTCTTCTTCCAACGCCTTATTGATATTGATGCTGTTAATGTTTTCGTTTTTGAACTCCTGCAGTAATCTTTCAGGAAGGGAAGTACCTTCTATGCCTGTTCCGTTGATGATGATTCTGTCTTCGGTCTGGCTTATGGTGAGATGATCCACCCCCTTAAATATCTCCTGTAAAGCAGAAAAAGGCTTTTTTATTGCCAGGTGGATGGCGGGGTGGTCCTGAGGGTACATCTCCAATACCCGGATGGCTCCGTTCATCTTCTTTAGCATGCCGACATAGTTAGGTTTGGTCATGGTTTCCATATATAGAACCTGCTTATCAATCAGGTTAACTAATATTGACCTCTCTTGAACTATTCTCTAACGGGGGACAGGATTAGAATAAATCTTTTGATAACTAAGAATAGATTACACAGCTATACCCCCCCTTTAATTATCATCGACATAATTTTGCTCGATTTTATCTCAAAGGTAAAACAACTGAAGTTGATGGCATATGCTGATCTGGGGTTCCCTAACCTCTGTACTAAAGAGTTGAAATGTACAGAAGTATAATTAATTCTAAAAAACTCATAAAAAAGAGCTTTGTCCGCCCGCCCTCATCTTAAGCGGACAAAGCTTGGGGGAGTTTAGAAGTGAAGAAAGGGAATGACAAACAATATGTAATTCAAATTCTATGCCAATGTGCTTGGAAGTGGAGCTACTTTCTGCACCATCGTAACTTATTATTATTTCTGTGGTTATAGTCAGTGGATAATATTGATACAATATAATTAATTATCTCAACGCAACTTCCTGCGATAAGAATAAATTCATGCTCTCTTTACTTCTATCTATAATTATATATTTATCAGGGTATTAGGTTCAACGCAAGACACTACGGTATCAAAGCTGTACTTCAAATACAGCTTGCGTTGGAATTCCCTATTTATTCCTCAATCGGATTCCCATAACAATATACACAGCCATGATAACATGAAAACCACTGTCCGATATCAAGGGATTTAGTGCAGTAACATTCCCCTCTCTGGGTCTTATCCTTGGCTTGAGAGCAAGGTATCCCCAATGGGTGCATTTCAATTAAAGGCTTCGCGTCAATGCAACCTTTTTGGGTTAAATTGGGGAGTACGCAGGTGGAGAGTTTCATTCCTAACTTTTCCACTTGGAGGATCATCTGATTCTGAATAAAATCAGCGATTTCTTCCAGGGGATGTTCCAAGATCTCAAAATTATTGGCTTTGAGCCTTTTTATTACTTTTCGGTAAAGAGTCACATAAGAAACAATGACTCTCTCCACTCCTAAAGAATGAGCTCGATTCAGAATATCCGAGAATCTATTAATATCCAGATTGGATAGGTGTTCCTTTCCCTGATAAAGAACATCTATCAACGGATCGTATCGGATTGCCAATCTCCGGGGAGAGCTAATGAAATCGATTATCGCAGGAAGCTGCCGGAAAACCTGATCAACCGAAGGAGCACGGGGTTCTAATGGCGTACTCCCTAAACCGGTGACGGTCAAAAGAACATAAATCTGGTCTAACTTTTCTAAAATCCGGTTCAATTTGGAATGAAACAATATATTGCAGGGATTCTTGGTCCAGATGACCAGGGTGTGGACATTCTCCGTCCCGATCTCCTCCAGTTTCTCCACCATATAATCCGGGTAGAAAGCTACCAAATCCACCCGGCGGCTGGCAGAAACGATCTTTTTGAAGTGAGTTCTTATAATCATCTCAAAGAAGAGTATTTTTAAAGTACTTATTATCTTATTAGACAAAGTTAAATAAAGATGCAAATGAAGCAAGACAAACTTGCGAATATTTGCTAAGAACCCGGATATGATATATCAAAATCCTTGACAATCTGCGGTTAATGGCGTAATTTTTCAACGGGTTAGTCCAGTCCGACATTTGTCGCGAAGAAATAACGAGGCGCATATGGCTTTCGACAATTTATCCGAAAGAGAGAAGCTTATTCTACAGTCCTTGATCGACTATTATGTAACCACGGCCGAGCCGGTAGGCTCACGGGTGGTAGCTCAGAAATTCTCTCTGGGAATAAGTCCCGCCACGGTCCGGAACACCATGCAGGATTTGGAGGAGATGGGTCTGGTCACCCAGCCGCATACCTCCGCCGGTCGGATCCCCACCGACAAGGGTTACCGGGTGTACGTGGACAGCGTGATGGAACGGGAAGCCTTAACCTCCCTGGAGGAAGATCAGATCAGAAGGGAGATCCATCCAGATTACACTGCGGTGGAAGACATCCTGGAGCAGACCAGCCGAATGTTGGCGGCAGTCAGCAAGCAGTTAGGGATCACCATCTCCCCCCGCTTCGACAAAGGCGTTTTGACCCGCATAGATCTGATACCCGTTGCGGACAAAAAGATTCTGGTGGTTTTAGCAGTCAAGCACGGATTGGTGAGAACCGTTCTTTTGGAAGCTGAATCCAACTTAAACACCGAGCAGGTGGAGAAAACTGCCAATGTTTTGAACGAAAGACTGTGCGGATTGACTTTGGGCGAAATCAAGGATTCGATGGATCTGCGGTTAAAGGAAGCTTCCAGTGCCGATCCCCGGCTGATAAAGATTTTTTTGGATTCCGCCGAGAACCTTTTGAACTTCACCGAAACGGAGGAGATGCATCTGGGGGGAACCACCAACATCCTGGATCAACCCGAATTCAAGGACCGGGAAAAACTAAAAGGTTTGATCAGGATGCTGGAGGAAAAGAAGCTGCTATCCGAGCTTATCTCCTCACAGGGAATTAAAGAAGGAGTCACCATCACCATCGGAAATGAAATCGAGCGAGGGGAAATCAAGTCTTGCAGCCTGGTGACCTCTCCCTATCGTGCCGGAAAGGTCAAAGGAACCATTGGGATTATCGGACCGACCCGGATGAAGTATTCCAAACTGGTTTCTCTGGTGGAATACACCGCTAAGCGTTTGAGTGAGGTTCTTTCCAAGTAAACCAAGAATCTTTCAACAACTCTTAATCAAACCGTTACTGTATTAATACTATAGGAACCACGAGACAGTTCATAAGAAACTTTATCATTCTCAGTT
>JBDROD010000264.1:0-3702 GCA_043810415.1 Candidatus Zixiibacteriota bacterium
CAGCCGGACCCATGCCTTTGACGTTACCGGAGAAAGCGTCTTTAAGCAGATCCTGACCTGCCCCATAAAGCCCCTGTTCCTTTGCCACCCGAGTCCCCTCCAGAAATGCATCCCAGGCCAATTTATGAATGGTTTCAAACAGGATTCCCTTCCGGTGAGTCATCAAGATGGCTATGTCGTCTCCGGTACTGGAGACGTAATAATCCAGTATCTCACCTTTTCTAAGACCGTTCTCATTAATAAAATTAGTTACGGAATCCATGAGTTTCTGGCTTGGCTTTATATGACCGCCGATACTACCCACATCCGCTTTGATCACGCTGATGGTGAGTTTCATTTTCTTCCTCCTTAGGAGATGTCATGTTTCACAATTAGGGCTGAATTAAATTTAATGGTAGATAACAAAAAGTCAATCATTTATTTCATCTGTTCTTAGAAAATATCTATAATGTTGAAACGGGCGTTTGTAGTATCAGATAACGGATCAAGACGAGTTTGCGCTAATACGATTAAAGCCTTCGCCGGTTGTATCAAGCTTTCTCCAAATAAATTCCGGCTCTGATTTCTCAAAGCCGGAACATTAAACCGAGTAAACTATTTCTCGTTTATAGGATGCTATCTCTCTTATAATTCAACGGCAAATATTACCACTACGGAGACATCAAAAACTCTTATATGAAATGAAACGTTGGTGGCAATAGCATATAGCGCGAATTTGCCATCCATTATCAGATCTCTTACGGGCTCGAGTCCCAACTCGATGAGAGGAACCTCTATGGTAGTATCCGCAGGTATAACCAATCCATCCAGGACTAAAGTGGCATTTGTTTCCACTTCCTCCACGGTATGAAGAGTGGTGTCCTTATAAACATAAAGTCGACCGGTAGCTGGAGTACTCTCATAGTTGGTGATCCATCCATAGAACAGTAAATTATAGATCTCGTCCAACTTATCCTGATTGTCTCTCCAGTCCTCTTCTTGGGTTAAATCTACAATCACGCTGTTGAAATGGGTATCAGTGGATACGATTTCGTCCTCTATGTCGTAACTCAGTGTCAGGGTGATCCCCAGGAGCCAACAACCGCTCACCAGTAAAGTGGTAATGATAGCTGCCGCCAACAAGGTTAAGGTTCTTTTATTTTTGATCATCCGCTTATGCTCCTTTCTTTATTATTCCTGCCCGAAATAGTAGTTTAGACCGCCAGACACCTCAACATGAACCCTTCCACCATCCCCGACTTTGATGGGATGGTATCTGGATCTGATCTCCACGCTCAGAATGTCTGTCGGAAAGAACTCAAATCCGGTTCCAATCGTGAGTCCCAGTCCGGTTTTGTTCTCGGACCCTTTACGTTTATAGGTATTGGTATTTATTCCTGCTAATCCGTAGAATTTCAACTTGCTCATCCCGGAAAGCGTGCCCACGATCAAATCGGCGCCAAATGACGTGAAACTTCCACCCTTTCGTGCATACGATTTATCCTGGACCTCCAGATCCTTACCTCCAAACATAGCTGAGATGAAGTTTGGTTCAACTGCCAGAAACGGAAGAAGCGGAATTCTTCCCTTCACTCCGAAAAGTGCACCTGGTTTTGTATCACCTTGGGCGATAGGAATGTTCATACCTCCAAATGCACCAATGCTGTATTTAGCGGCGGAAACGACCGAAGGCAGGCAAAATAGGAGCAAAACCAATATGCCGATATAGAATGTTTTTCTCATTATTCGTCCCTTTCTCATCTCGCCTCATGCGAGGGTTTTCTCAACATATTTCATTGCCAGTTAAAGATAACCACTACTCCTTAACATCAGATTATTTGTTCACCTCCTTCCGTTTCTCTTATATTGATGGCGAACTATTTTGTTGCAAGATAGCAGCACTGAAAATTCATGTCAAGCAAAAAGATTCGTTCATAGAGGTTATTGAGAGATAAAAAAATCCCGCTGGTCTATCGACTTAGCGAGAATGTTACGACTTGATCTTTCTATCGGTTTTCTACTATATTTATAAGTTCAGCTAAAAGCAGACATTCCTTGCATTCTTCATTTCCCTCTGGGGGTACATGATTATCATAGATTTTTCTAACTTCTTTCAATAGCGGTGGGATCAACTTTTCATCGTTCAACTTTATATCCAGAAGATGCCCTCCGAATCCCATCAGAAATCCATCTTCATGTATGACCGAGTCCAAGTTATCTATGGATAAATCCGTCTGGGGTTCCATATAAACCAAAGCCAAACCTGCTATAGGATCAAAACCATTCCGTTTCCCGATGTATGCATAGGCATTTAGCTGAACTTCGTAAAGAGGAAGCAGGCTATCCTGGGTTTTTGTATATTTGGCTGTTTTATAGTCCAAAATTAAAAAGGACCCATCCTCTTTTTGCAGTATCTCATCCGGCATCCCGTTCAAAAGGATATCCGTCTTTTCATCCAAAACTTTAAACTTGGAATGATGGAGTACTTTTACCGGTTTGGCTCGAACATATAAACTCTCCAACCATGATGGCAATTGATTATGTCGTTCGAAGTGAAGGTTGGTCACTTTCTTGGTATAGGAATCGATGGAACTGAATATTCCGGGAAAAATCTGGAAGGGTAGCTTGGAACAATGCCTCTTTATCCAAAAACATCTGGGACAGAAATTGAACAAAGCCAAAGCTCCCAAATCCTTCGCTGAGATTTTTATCTGCATCATATGGAATCAACTCTTATTTAGACAAATACCAGCATCTGCATTAAACGGATGCTGGCTTTGTCCGGATGAATACAAAATTATACATCCATCAAGCACACTAAGGAATTTACTCTTTGCTCTACACTCTTTGCTCTATACTTGTGACTTTCTGGATTATCTCTTTTCGCTTCCCCTCATCTTTTCGATTTTCTCCGGGGTGGCATCCTTCTTTGGTTCACTAGTGTTTTGTGTTTTGACCCTCTCTTTTGGCTTTGCCACTGGACTGACTTTAGGTGTGGTTTTTTCTGGAGAAGAAGGAGCTTTCTTTTCGGTGATCTCCGGTTTCTTTTTCTCTTTGCTTATTACATTCCCTTCCAGTCGGTCATCGATTCCGTTATTGTTCCGGTCCAAAAAGTAATCGTATTTCTCCTTCCCCTCAACTGTCTTGGCTTCAGCATTCTTTTGGCTGTCGTCTTTGACGGTAGCTTTTTCAGAGGGTAAGTTGGTTTTCCTAGTTACCTCAAAGCTTCTTTTCGCCTTTCCCTCTTTGATTTCGGTCGGTTCTTTTTTCTGGTCCGAATCGCTGCTTTTGGGACTACGGTCTATAGCCTGGACAGAAGATAAAAACACGATCACCGTGATCCAGCAAATCATACCTGTAAAGATTCTCTTCATCTTCGTAACCTCACTTGGCATAGTACCATGAAAAGGAATTGATATCATCTATTGCACTATTAATAAATATATTCAATCATAGCCCTTTGTCAACAGATTTGATTTTTCAACACCCCTACAATTCCCAGGCGATTTATAAAATCTGTGACCATCCATCTGCCGCAATCTTATCTTCTTTTCCCCTGTGACTTACTCCCCGAGCTCGTTCTCCCGCTCGAGTTATTTCCCGATCCAGAGGATTCCCTCTTCACACTCCCTTCATTTGTTCTCTTTGTTTCCTTCACGCTGGTTTTTACCCTCTCTGCTTTGGGTTGTGGTTTCGGATTTTCATTTCTTTTCACCTGGGTGG
>JBDROD010000265.1:0-2403 GCA_043810415.1 Candidatus Zixiibacteriota bacterium
AAATTCCTCTAAAAGCTTCTTTTGCTTTTCGCTTATCTTCTCGGGAACTACCACCTCCACCTCTACGTATTGATCCCCCCGGGTGCCATCTGTCTCCACCCCTTTTCCCTTTAGGCGGAATTTAGTTCCGCTCTGTGTCCCGGGTGGTATTTTCAAATCCACTTTTTCGTTTATGGTTTTCACCCTGATCTTGCTCCCCAGTATGGCTTGCGCGACGTTTATCGGAACCTTGCAGTAAATATCCTCTCCTTTTCGTTCGAAAAACCGGTGTTCTCCCACGGTTATTTTCACGATCAGATCACCCGGACGACCTCCTCCGGTGCCGGGCTGTCCCTGTCCCCGAAGTCGCAGCTGGGTCCCATCGCTTGTCCCCGGTGAGATCTTTATCTGCAGTTTTTTACCGGCGAGGATTTGTCCCCGCCCTCCGCATTGAGGGCAGGGGATGGTTATGATCTTTCCCCGACCCATACATCTGGGGCAGGGACGATTCACTGCAAAGCCGCCCTGGGAGAATGAGATCATTCCGGTTCCACCGCATTCCGGACAGGTCGACAGCTTGCTACCTGGTTTACCGCCCGTTCCTCCGCAGACCGGGCAGGTCTCCTCTTTCCTGAATTCGAGGGTAGTATTACCTCCGGATACAGCCAGATCGAACGGTATTTCCACCTCGGCATACATATCGCCACCCTTCTGCGCCCCCCATCTTTGCTTACGGGTGGTTTCACCCAGATCGAAAAACGAGCTGAAGATATCACCCAAGTTGCCAAATCCACCTAAGTCTTCAAAGGAAAAAGTTTGACCTTTTCCGCCCCGCTGGGTAAATAGGTCTTCGTAACCCTCATACCCCCCGCCGGTAAATCCCCTTTGTCCCATCTGCCGCAACTGGTCGTATTGCTTTCTTTTCTCCGGATCGCTTAAAACGTCATAGGCGGAGGATATCTCCTTGAACTTCTCTTCCGCCATCTTGTTGTTGGGATTGGCATCGGGATGATACTTTTTGGCTAACCCCCGGTAGGCTTTTTTCAGCTCCTCATTGGTGGCTTTTTCCGAAACGCCTAAAATCTCGTAATAATCTTTCTGCGCCATCAGGTTTCCTTATTCCGTTGCTCGTTAATATATAACTTCAAGGAGCAAGCAAAAGAAAAATAACCGTCATGTTCAGTTTTGTCAATATCAGCTTTCCCCGGAGTGCATCAGTTTGGTGATGCACCTTTGATTATCCCTTAAAATATAACCCCCTGAATCCCCTTCAGGGTGAATCCCTTCAGGGTGAACCCCTTGTCAGGGGGACTTTAATGGTTCCCTCCCTGATAAGGGAGGGTTCGAACAAAAAAGGCGAGTCGACTTCTCTCGCCTTGTTTAACCAAACTTGTTTTATCTTACTTACTCCGGTTTTTTTGCTGCTGGTGCTTTCGTCTCTTTCTTTTCCTCTTTCTTTGCCGGGATTCCTTTCTCTTCTCTTTCCTTGCTCTTGTAGGATTTGCTCCGATGGTCGGTGATATAAAATCCATTGCCTTTGAACAGAAATCCACCACCACCGGAGATCAATCTTCTGACCTTACCCCCGCAAGCGGGGCAGGTTTTCACCGGATCGTCTTTCATCTTCTGATACTGCTCAAACTGGTGATGACATTTTTCACATTCATATTCGTAGGTGGGCATAAAGTCTCATACCTCTTAAAAATCGATCTTAATCTAAATTTTACGCAGGTTTTCCTTTGCTATTTGATAAATCATCTAAACCTCACCACCAATCTTTTCCTCTTCGCATTTGCAGAGAAATGGATCTATGGAGAAAAGTTTAATAGGATTTCCGGGTCGCACGAATGCGACCACTACAGATCACCATAAGGGCGGGAATCGCTAATGCGTTCATACGAATATCCCGCCCCTTGTGCTGTCCCCTGTTCACCATGATCTGAGACTCAGACTATGGTTAGCGATTTCATCCAACCACCTCATAGTCTGCATCCAAAAGGTTGTTTTTGTTCCCCCTTTGAAAAAGGGGGATACAGGGGGATTATTTTTATGCCAATTCTCATCTTATATAATCCCTCTCTGTCCCACTTTAGGAAAAGGAGATTTATGCAGTCTACCTTATCTGAAACTCAGATGTCGCTTAACTTTTTCATCCGACCACCTCGTAGTCTGCATCTACTGTTGAATCCTTTTCGGTTTTTCCGCCTGAAGCGGATCCGCCTTCAGCGGACTTTCCTTCCCTATGTTCAGCTTGAGCCTTCGGTCCTTGATCTTGTCCGGTCGAGCTTGCACCGGATTGCTGATACATCTTACTAGCAGCTTCGTGCCATACCGTGGTCAAAGCTTCGGTGGCGGATTTTATCTCGTCCTTTCGATTGGTCTTCAGAGCTTCCCGGACTCTTCCCATAGCCGCTTCCACTTTGG
>JBDROD010000266.1:0-2334 GCA_043810415.1 Candidatus Zixiibacteriota bacterium
GACCCCTCCCCCCTCTAACTCCTCTCTAACCTTCAGTAACAGCCCGGCAGCTGATCCGTCGGGACTGGTCGCGGGTCAGATTACATCCGTCATCATTCGGGTGGGGATAACTCCCAATTCGAAGTTGATCGCATCCAGCGTCTCACTCTTGAAGGTGAACAGCCAAAATCAGGTGATCGACACCCTGGATATTTTGTATGACGATGGGGATTTAGATCACGGGGATGAGATCATCGGAGACGGGATTTTCAGCACCAAGCATACGTTCAACGAATCATCCACCGGGACAATCTACTTGAAGATAACGGCCATGACTCACGAAACCGGTGGCGATGCTGCCGCTTTTACCCCAACTTTTACCATCTCGGTGGTTTCCAATATCTCCGATGAAACATTCAACGCTAATTTAGCGGTTCAGGATGAAGGTTCTAACAAATTTGACAGCCTGAAGTCGGTATTGGGAGACGAAACTCAAGCTAAAATACAGACATTGAACTGGGTGAAAGAGCAGAGTGGAGTAAGCTCGGCCGACACTAATACAGAAGGCGATGTCATTCAGGTGCTTTACGGTTCCGGAATCAAGGGGAGCATACTCTTATATGCCCCCGGCTTAAGAGGATCATCTGCCGGACAAAATCGCCAGATAAATCCTCCGGTTCCGCCATCATTGCAGACCCGGGGAACCTTGGATCTATCCCAACTGAATCGTCCGGCTTCATCTTATGCGGACGAGGATACCATCGGAAGCACCAGTGTGTTGATCTATGATGCTTTTTATACCGGCTTTTCTCCGCACGATGAAGGGGATACACTGGTAGGTATATTTAACCAATCGAAGTGCCCCAAATTCAACGTAACCCGTTTTAAGGATGCGGATTGTACTGTGGAAAAGGTAAAAACCTTTTCACAGTATGGAACGGTTTACCTGATCACCCATGGCTCTATTGTGGATGGACAGGTCCAATTCCTGACCGGGGAAGTGGCTTCTTTATTGAGCAAAGCTTATTATATCGTTGATTTAGGCTTAGGTAGGATCGGATTAGCTTCGGTTGGCGGAAAAAGCTATTTTGCCGTATTCCCTTCGTTCATTACGAATCACACCGGGACCTATCCGAAGAGTTTGCTTTTCAGTGCATCCTGTTTTAGCGGAGCGAACCAGACCATGTCCAATGCTTTTACCAATAAGGGAACGCTTACTTATCTAGGTTATACCAAATCAGTTTCCAGTTCCTTTTGCGTGACCAATGCCATTTCTTTCTTCGGAAAACTTGTTGCTGAGGTGAAAAAAACCGGGGAGTCCTTTACAGCCGGGCAAGTCGATCCAAGTCCACCCAATGCAGTATGGGTTATGTTTGGAAGCGCGAAAGCCATCTATGGTTCCGATTTTGTAAACGGTGATTTTGAGACCGGATCCTTGCAGGGATGGACCAAGGATGGTGATGGACGGGTGATATCACAGTTGGTTTCCATTACTCCCACCCAGGGAAGCTTCATGGGAATCATCTCAACCGGATTGGGATACACCACCTCATCCGGTTCCATCTCTCAATCCTTCTGCATACCTGCAGGTAAAACTACCCTTTCATTCAAGTATGACTTTTTGTCGGAAGAGTTCAAGAAATATTGCGGAGACGTATTTCAAGATTACTTCCAGGTTACCATAGACAGCGGCGGTTCTCCTGTAACTTTGCTTAATAAAAGGATTGATGACCTCTGCGGAGAGGTTACCCAAGCTGAAGGGATACACTTTGACCAACCTCTTCCAGAACCAGGTGACACTACTGAGGACGGTGTCTGGATGACCGGTTGGACGACGGTCACTATTAACGTTACTGCCTATGCGGGAAAACCAGTGACCCTCACCTTCGTATGTGGAGACGTAAAAGACAGCGAGTGGGATACAGCAGTCTTGCTGGATGAGATAAAAATTTATTGATCCTGAAACCGAAGGGGAGCTGAAATTTCAAAGTTTCAGCTCCCTTTCAGCTTTCAACTGACGTTTGAAAACAGAATTAAGAATCTCCCTATTGTATGTAGTGTTGATTATGGGGATAGTTATGCTCGGATCATCCTGTAAAGAGCAAAGACAAGATATGAAAATTACTTATTATCATAGAGGTGAAGAAATCATACTTAAACCTAAACTAACAGAGTATACTGATTTAATTAAGACTGTGGAAAATCTTCTGATCAACGCTGACGATATGCTCAGACTCGCGGTCGATTCTGAGTTGATTAAAAAGATCAAAAAGGAGGAGAGTGCTATAGAAGTGATATTTCCCAAACCGATTGAATTTACCATTAATTATAACAAGGCAGTCATTCACCCCGACA
>JBDROD010000267.1:0-6086 GCA_043810415.1 Candidatus Zixiibacteriota bacterium
ACCTCTTTGAACTGGTAGGAAAAATCGGGCTCCCCACCGGAGGTCCCTTGACCCTTGACTTCAGCTGTCTTACTCTGAAGAGATAGTTTCTCTTTGTTCCAACCCGCTCCCTCGTTTTTCCAGAAGAGATCCACATTTTCCGGTCTTTCCCCCTCCACGTTTATCTTTATCTTTAGATCAGAATACTTCACCACCTCCGCATTTCCCGGGAAGATAACGAATTGGAATTTTTGGGGAGTAGTAAATTCGGTCAGAGGATGGGAGAAGATGTAAAACGAGCTGGTGAATGCGCTTGGAAAGATCAAGGCAAATATCACGAAAACGACGGCCAGCGCAGCCGTCACCCGCCCCATCTTCCTGATGGGATGGGGATTGATGATCTCTTTCAGCGGCAACCGTCCGGAGGTGGTATCTGCCTGTTCGATCACCGCCAGGATCATATCGGTGGAATAGCCTTCCGGATTCTCCTTGAGATTTTTAGATAATTGAAGTGCGGCAATCAGGCGATTGTTCAATTCCGGGAACTTATCTTCTACCTTAAGAGCGATATCCTCTATCGCAAGCTTATTAAATATGGGTCTGAGACAGAAATATGATAAAACCACCACCAAAAGCAGCATCCCCAAACCCAGATATGCCACCCGAACCACCACCGGTAACACGTAGACCGAATTCAGCCAGAAACCCAATAGAGATATTCCGATGGCAAAAGAGAGAAAAAGCAAAACCCCCTGGATCGCTTTGTTCTTGATATAAGAACTTCTTAAATCTTGAAGACGATCTACCAGACTTAAGTAGCTGTCAGTATTATATTTCTTTTCCATAATCCTTCTCCCTAAAACAAACCCCAAATCAATGCACCCTCAATCCTTCCTCTTCTTGACCCTTGACCCTTAATCCTTGACCCTGCCTTATTAATTTTCCAGCGCCCAGGTTATGATGTTCACCCCCATCTTCAGAGCCGCTTCTCTTTTATCCGGAGGATCGTTATGCACCTGGGGATCTTCCCATCCGTCCCCTATATCGGACTCCCAATCGAAGAAAACTATCAATCTTCCCTCATGAAATATGCCGAATCCCTGGGGCGGCTTTTCGTCATGTTTGTGTATCTTGGGGAGACCATTGGGAAAGTCGTAATAGCAGTGATAAATCCCGTGATTGAAGGGGAGCTCCACTAAATCTTTGTCCGGGAAAACCACCTTTATCTCCCTAAAAAACGCCTCCCTTAGCCCATAGGAATCGTTGGCAAAGAGAAAACCGCCGTGGGTGAGGTAATTTCTCAGCCTCTCCACCTCCTGATCGGTAAATTTAACGTTCCCGTGACCGGTCATAAACAAGAAAGGATAGGAGAAAAGATTATCGTCCATAATGGAGACCCGCACCTCCTCCCCCGAGACCGGAATGTTGGTGTTCTCCTTGAGGTACTTGAGTATATTGGGAATGGCGGAGGAACCCCAATACCAGTCTCCCCCTCCGCCATACTTTAAGCGGGCCATGGTGAAAGCGGAAGGGTTCTTATTTAAAGTCGCCTTTTGGGGCTGGGCTACCGACAGAGATCCGATTATCAAAAAAATAACAGCCGGAATGAGTTTCTTCATACGCATAAATATTATACAATCAAGGGTTCCAGGTTGTTTGCAAACTCTGGTTTTCTCCAATGTCCAAATTCTGCGTAGATTTTTCGGGAACCCACCAGGAGCTCCCCTTTAAGATCCTCTGACCTTAATTCAACATTCCACGGACGACCATAAAGGGCGCCCCTACAGTAATCCTATATCAACAGAAAACCGCCCGGTATACCCAAGGCGGTTTAAAGAAAATTCTATGAGATTTATACTATTTGAATCGCTTGGGCGACCTTTTTTCCCACTCCACCATAATGGGGCTGGCCACGAACCAGGAAGAATATGTCCCCACGATTATCCCTATCATTAGAGCCAAAGAGAAATCGTGCACTACCGAACCGCCTATCAGAAAGAGAATCAATATCGGCAGGAAGGTGGTTAAACCGGTGTTGATGGTTCGGCTTAAAACCTCGTTAATGCTGGCATTAATGGTGGAGTTGAAATCCCCCTTCTTCCGGAAAAGTTTCAAGTTCTCCCTGATCCGGTCGAAAACCACCACGGTATCGGTCAGCGAATATCCGGCTAAGGTCAGAAGCGCGGTGATGAACAGCAGGGTGATCTCTTTATGCAAAACGTAGAAAATCCCAAAAACCACCAGGATGTCGTGAAAGGTGGCGACGGTGGCTGCCACTCCGAACCGGAAATCGAATCTCACCCAGATATAGATCAAAATCCCCACCATGGCGATCAGTACCGCTACCCGGGTTTGATGCTGCAGGGTCTTCCCTACTGCCGGACCGATGCCGTCCACCGAATCCATATTGAATTTATTTTCCGTAAACTCCTTCTCCAGGATGCCTAAGATATTATTGGACACCTGGGTAACCGCCTCGTCGGTAGTGGTTTTAACCCGTATCACAAAATAGTTGGGTTTCTCCCGGGTAAGCGACTGAATATTAGCGTCGGTATAGCCGTTTCTGCTCATCGCTCCCCGGAGAGTACCGATACTCAACGGTTTGTCGAAATACCCCTCGATCATGGTCCCGCCGCCGAAATCTATCCCCAGATTCGCTTTCCCCAGAAACATGGTGATAATTGCCACTATTCCCAACATCATTAGAATGCCGGAGAAAATGAAAGCATAATTTCTTTTGTTGACGAAGTCGATATTGGTCTTCTTTATGATTTGAAACATTTTTATTCTCCATTAAAAGCGTTGATCTGGACCGGTGAAAATCGATCACCGGTGACCGGCTATAACCGTATTTATATGCTTAAAGTTTGATATCCTTTTCTTAAGTCGAATATCACCCGGGTGATCACCACGGCGGTGAACAGGTTTATGGCTACTCCCAGGCTCAACGAGACGGCAAATCCTTTTACCGGACCGGTGCCGAATTGGAAAAGGACTGCCGCGGTTATCAGGGTGGTGACGTGAGAGTCGATGATGGCCAATAGCGCCCGTTTGTAACCGGCATCTATCGAAGCCCTTACGGTCTTCCCGCTTCTCAGCTCCTCTCGTATGCGCTCAAAGACCAGAACGTTGGCATCCACCGACATTCCTACGGTCAGTATGATGCCGGCTATGCCAGGCAAGGTCAGGGTAGCCCGAAGCGCTGACATAGCTGCCAGAAGGAAGATGATGTTGAAAATCAAGCCGACGTCCGCTATCGCTCCCGAAAGCCGATAATAGAAAATCATAAAGATGATGATCAGAGTAAATCCGATGATGGCGGCGGTGGTACCCTTCCGGATGGAATCCTGCCCCAGGGAAGGTCCGATTATCCGGTTTTCGATGATTTTAACCGGCGCCGGCAGAGCCCCCGCTCTTAAGACGATGGCCAAATCGTTGGCATCCTCGAGGGTGGCTGCCCCTCCCATCTCGATAACTCCGCTGTCCCGGATTTTGGACCGGATGATCGGTGCCGATTGCACCCTTCCATCCAAGGTGATGGCCAGCGGTTTGTCGATATTCGCCCCGGTTACCCGGGCAAATATCCTTCCCCCCTGTTTGGTTAGGGTGAAATTAACCTCCGGCTTTCGGAACTGGTCGTACCTGGGTTTGGCATCGACTAAGTATTTACCGGAAAGCTCCACCCTCTTTTTCAGCAGATAAAGCCCCCAGAATTCCTGACCTTGAATTTTTTCTGCTCGGGTAGACCAGGCAAACTCATCATCATCCGGAATGACCGCCTTGACCTCGGGCTGGTTAAGATAAAGCTCCACCTTGGGCTTTTCGTCCTTCGCTATCCAGAAGCCAAACGACCGTTCGCCGAATGATTCCAAATATTGGGTGAAAGGCCGTTCCTTGTCCCCCAGCTCCTCCTCCTCCAAAAATGCAGTGGTATCGCCGGTGCTATCCGGTGGGGTTTCCCCGAAAAGATCCTTGGCCGTCTTCTCCTCTTTCCCCTTCTCTTCGTTGGTTTGGGCAGCTTCAGTTTCTTTTCTGACGGAGGAGGTATCTGTCTTGGCCAGCGCCTGATCCATTTTCTTTAAGATAGAGGTGGTGTTCTCGGAGGTTTCCAGAAGCTTGAATTCCAGCTGGGCAGTTTGACCGATCAGTGCTTCGGCCCTTTGAACGTCTTGTAGTCCGGGCAGCTCCACCACCAGTCTATTCCCCCCCTGCTTATGTATCAACGGCTCGGATACCCCGAATTGATCCACCCGGTTGCGGATGATCTCCAGTGCCCGATCCACCGCATCCGCCACCTCCCCCTCCTTCAGCTGGGATTCGTCCACCTGCAGGACCACATGCAAACCGCCTTTGAGATCCAGACCCAGTTTGATCGCCTTCCTCTCCAAGTTAATCAGATCCTGGGGCTCGGTGGCACGCAGATTGGCTTTCTCCGCATTGGAGAGGGTCCACATTTTGATGGTGGGATAAAGAGCCCATAATGAGGCAATGATCAAAAATGCAATCAATAACATCAGATAAAGTCGAGACCTTTTCACCATGAGTTTTCTCCTGATTCCAAAAATAGTTATCCAAAAAAAACAACAATTTTTAAATATATAATATAATTACGGAAAGTCAACAATTACCTTGACATTTTTTTTACCGGGTTCTAATTTATTTGGGTATTCTTCGGGTAAGCTATTTTAAACGATTTATTTCAGATGGAGGATATATGACCAAAAGGCTGTTATGTTTCTTTTTTCTATCTTTTTTTATTCTGTCAACCGGAATAACATCGGCAGAACTGGGGAGCCAAGCTGCCTTATCCACTCTTTCCAATGGCATGCAAGTGATTCTGCTGGAAAAACATGCGAATCCCCTGATCGCCTGTATGATCTATGTGAACGCGGGAAGCAAATACGAGACGGACCAGAACAACGGGGTAACCCATCTTCTGGAACATCTTCTGTTTGACGGCACCAAAACCAGAACCCGGGTGGATATCACCGAGGGGATCAAAGCCAAGGGGGGATATATCAACGCTTTCACCCAAAAGGAGCTGACCTGCTACATGGTTCTAATGCCCACAGATTATATCGAGGACGGGCTGGCGATCCAATCGGACATGCTTTTCAACTCCTCCATTCCGGATTCCGAGCTGACCAAAGAGCGTAAAGTGGTGATCGAGGAGATCAAAAAGGACGAGGACAACATCGATTATCAGGTGGAGAAATATTTCGATTCCGAGGCATACTCGCTTACCCCATATGCCCGACCGGTAATAGGGAGCGAGGTTACCATCTCCAATATGACCAGAGATGAGATAATCGATTATTATCATACCTATTACGAGCCCAATAACATGATTGCTTTGGTGATCGGGGATTTCCAGACCGATCAGATGAAATCACTCCTGCAGAAATATTACGGTCAGAAGACCGCCGGAACCATTCCCCCAACCCAACCGGTGAAATGGACCCCTCCATCCGGGCAGGAGGTAAAATACCAGGAAGTGAAGGCGGAGAACACTTACGTCAACATCTGTTTCAACGCTCCCAGATTCGATGGCCCGGATTATTTCGATTTCTATATGCTGACCGAGGTCTTGAATTTGGAAGCAAGCTCCCCTCTCTACCAGGCGTTAACCCAAAGCCCGGACCCTTTAGCTACCCAGGTTTCAGCCTATCTCGAAACCGAGAAGGAGTTTTCCAGTTTGAACCTATCCATAATCACCAATTCTCCGGAGAAGGTGGACAAAATACTCCAAGCCACGGTAAAGGTATTGGAGGAACTTACGCAAAAGCCGCTGGAGCAGAAACTATTGCAAAACGTGATCGTCTCTTCCAAAACCCACCGGTATTATCAGGAGGAGAGGCTGCATTTTTACGGGATGATGGCGGCACCGGTTATCGTTACGTCCGGATGGAAATTCTGGGATACGTTCATCGAAAATCTGGAGAAGGTCACACCGGAGACATTTCAACAAACGGCGAAGAGATACTTCTCCGAGCCCAAATATATCGCTACGGTGGTAAAACCAGCCAAGTAAAGCAAGGTATCCGTTAAATATCCGTAGCTCTCTCCTGCCCTTTGGGGAGATCGAACCAAGCGAAATCCGTTGGAAG
>JBDROD010000268.1:0-3563 GCA_043810415.1 Candidatus Zixiibacteriota bacterium
TATCCGGACAGAATCTCCAATCCGGGTGCCGGCATGAATAGTCACATTATTGCCGATGATACAGTTTTTCCCAGTGGTAACATCTTTCTCTATCACGGTGTACTTTCCCACTTTGGTTCCCTCACCCAACTTAGCTGTTTGGTCAATGAAGTTTTCCATGTTATAAGACCTCACGGGTAGTATTATGACAAGATTATTAACAACTTTCTATTCTACTTGGACGCGGGATCCTCCCTCTTCAACGATTTCTGGGCAGCATCCCAAACCTTGAGCACACAAATCCCGTCTCTTCCTCGCTTCAGGATCATTAACTCTTTTTTCTTGATCGAAAAGTAAGTTTCTTCCGCAAATCTTCTGCATCCTTACGCCAGACTCCCAACAGTGTCTCCATTCGATTGAATCCTTCTGGATTTCGTTTTCTGGATATCTTGACATATTCCTGGCCAAATACGAAAGCAACCGATGCGAAAAGGCTTAAGATGCCCGAGATCACCACCAGAAATGCTCTTTTGGGTCTGGCTCTTCTTTCCGGCGGAATTGCTTTATCCAGAACCTGCACCGTGGGGGTATCTTTGTTTTCCTCTATTTTGTATTGCTCGTATTGCTGAGTTAAAAGCTCAAACACCGTCTCCTGAATCTTGACTTCCCGGATCAGCCGGGCTAAGTGCAGGCTTAAAGAGGGAACCTGGTTGAAGGAAACGTCCAGAACCGTTTTCTCTTCCGGCTTTTCTTTTTGATTCCCCCACTCCAGAAGTTCCAGCTGCCTATTTATCTCGTTTATCCTGCTTCTCAATGATTGAATCTGGGGATGGGAAGGAGACATGGTTTTGCCCAAGACGTTCAGCTCGATCTCGGATGATACCATCTCCGACTTCAGGTCGACGGCTTTTTGGATGGCGCTTTTCATCTGATTATCCAGCACCAGGGTCTTGTTGTTCTCCTGGAATTTCTGCAGATTCTCCTCGGCTGAGCTTAGGTCCTTTTGAGTCTGAGCCAATCTCTCCTCAATGAAAATCCGGGCGTTTTTTGCCTTGGAACTGGAGGTCTCCCGGTTGACCCGATCCAACTCCTGCATAAAACAATTAGCCACGTCGGCGGTCCGGTTTCTGTCCCGGTCCTCATATGATAGGGTTATCAATCCCTCGGAAGTGACGTTTACCGACACCCGCGAGGAAAGTTCCTTTATGGCAGCATCCTTTGATTTCACCTGGTAGGCCGTTATCAGGCTCTCTTTTTCCACCACGGCCTCGGTCACGGTTCTCGATTTCAAAATAGCGGCGAAAACGTCGGAGGGGGTGGCCATGAGCGGCAAAGAATATGACGATCCAAGTCCGGAGGCGGCACCCAGTAAGGAGGACGCTATTCCCAGATTCAAAGACTCCGTTTGAGGGGGTAGTATGGTGGTGGTGGCTCGATACCACCGTGGAAGAAAAAGGGAGATGATGGCTACGATTACACATACTCCGACGAAATTGAAGAAGATGAAGCGCCGGTAGCTAACCAGCACCGTTAGGTAGCTGAAGATATCCACTTTTTCCTGTTCGGATTCCTTGTTATCCATTCCTTTTCCTTATTTTCTTCTCTTTAAGATTTCCTGCATTAAATGTACCGATCCACGAACCTTTAACCAATAGCCTCTTTTACTTGGTGGCTTGTTGGATTACCAGATACACGGTGGCTACGTTTCCTAAAACCAGCATGGTATCGCGGAAGAACTTCCAATAATCCCTTTCCGGCTTCTCCGGAATCAAAATCGTATCGCCCGGATCGATCTTGCAACCGGGAGTGGGTTTCATTCGATCCCCGGTTTGGCCCTTAACGATCATTACCTTGTTCTTGTTGGCTTTCCAGGAGTATCCGCCCGCCCGGTCTATATAAAACCGGTAATTCTCACCCGGCATATACGGAACCAAACCCGGATTTATCACGCTGCCCGAGACGTTTACCACCATACTCTTGGGTGGTATGTTTATCACGTCCCCGTTTTTCAGGGTGAGATCATATTGACTTAATTGTTTTGCGAACAATTTGTCAAAATCGCATGCTACTCTGCCCGGTTTCTCCCGGGATCTGAGTTTATAGTAATTGTATTCAGACTGAGTCATATCTGCCACCGGGATCTTTTTCAATCTTTCAAATTCCGGATCGGATACGTTGTAGGTTCTGATCATCTCGGCTTCGGGAAGGGAGGCAAATGGGGTAAATCCGCCGGCTTTGGCAATGACCTCCGACAGTCTGGTGGTATCCTCTTCTATTTGGTAAACGCCGGGATACTTCACCTCGCCATTGATAAACACCTGATCTCTTTTGTGAAATTTGGGAATCGCTCGGATAAACACCCGGTCATCCGGCAAAAGAGGGAGATTCTTCAGGGGGTCGTGTTCGGCTATCAAACCTTGAAGGTCCAAGGGAATAGTGGTGGTGGTCATATGATCCGGATTGAACCTGACCAGTTCGCCGCTAAGAAGATCCACGTCCATGGTCAGACCATAAGCCAAATTTATCAAATCCCCAAGACTGTCGTGGGCAGCATATTCGAATTCCCCTCCGGATTTCACCGCCCCGTAGATGCCGATGGTGTTTACATTTTCTTCCTGCGAAGGTACAAATAGGATGTCTCCTCCCAGAACGTAGGGATTTCTGCTCCGATCGCCGATTCGTTTAAATTTGAATATGTCTGCCACGCTTGTGTTACCATCCGCATGGGTGATTAGGATATTTCTTAAAGAGGAGCTGTCCTCTATAACTCCGGCACTATCCACCACCTCCGACACCCGGGTATTGGCGAAAACAGAGTAAACGCCCGGTGATTCCACCTTTCCCGCCACTATCACTTTCACTTTTTTGAGTTTCACCAGAGTGACGGTGATGGGGACGTTCTTGTAATATTTGAGGAGGGCATCCTGGATGGTGTTTTTGGCATCAGCCAGGGATTCTCCTGCTACCGGCACTTTTCCCACCCCGGGGATCAAAAGATAACCTTCCGGGGTTACCGTCAAGGCAAAATGGATGTTGGTCTCACCCCAGATGTCGATGGAAAGCTCATCGCCGCCTCCCAACACGTATTCAGCGGGATCGATACTTTTTTCCAAAGCTGGTGCTGTTTCTACGGAGGCGGGTGCAGTAACCGACATCTTCTCCGGAGTGACCTGTTGTGCCCGTATCAAACCGGGTAGGACCATGATGAAAAAGATCAAGGTTAAAATAGGAAAGAATCGCTTTTTCAAATTACAAACTCCTTTTTACGAAAATTTAAAAGCCGAGTCAACTGCGGGTTAAGATACCGCTCAACTCGGCGCGATTTATAAAACCACAAGCATTTATTCCTGCGTGATAGCACGGTAATTTAGTCATCATATATTCCCTAAGCAAGGCTGGTTTTGATAATTCCTTAGAATAAGCACAAGATAATATACGTCACGATCCAAGAATGTCAAATCCTAAAGTTCAACCCTGCTTACTTACTCTTTAACATAAATTTATATGCTACCTCCTTTCTCTGTTCATTTTAAACTTTTTCGACAACCTCAACTTAAGTATACCCCTCTACACCATTTCTGTCA
>JBDROD010000269.1:0-3311 GCA_043810415.1 Candidatus Zixiibacteriota bacterium
GAGACACAAAGCGCAGACCTAACGTTAGGTGATTCTATTTTTTCGGAAAACGTTCTTTCAGCCAAGAGAAGATCATGGAAGTATCTTTTACCTGATCTTTTCTCTCCGGATCGGAAAACATAAGATCGTGGCGGAACATAACCAGCTCATCCAAGGACTTGGGTTTCTTGTCGGCGGGATATTTATCGGTAAGATTGAGGGGATAATTGTATGTGGGTGGCAGCTCTATCATATCTGATCTATGCAGCATATTCAGGATGGCTCCTGCCAAAGCGGCTTGGTGCAGAAAAATCGCTTTTAATTGGTCTTTTTTGCACATTTCAACAAAAACCGAATCCGTGTAAAGTACTTTGAAACATTCGGGCCATTTTCTCAAAATTCCCCGCTTTGGTCTTACAATCAGCATTCCGGCATTAAAATATGACCGTAAGTTAGCTTGATCTACCGGAGTAACCATAGGAAAGAGGGATGAATCCGGAACCGAAAGCTTCTGATAAAGCCGAGCCCAAAATTCATTCGGCGGCTCCGAATAAAGTGAGCCGATGAGCTGGTGCATCACCGGACGGTAGCCGAGACTTATGCCATCATCTAGCAGGAAAGCATGAGGCTCCTTCACAAAGACCATATCGGGATCGAGCCACGCTAAGATTTCATACTTGCCTGAAGCTTCCTTTTCAGCCAGGGCCGATGCAAAAACCTTTCCGGAAAACCAGAGTGGTTTCGCCTCTTCCGGCGTCCGGCTTTTTTTCACAGAGATTCTGAGAGAAGACTGCTTATCCTGCGCCATGATATCCATCTCCGGGTGATTTTCAGGCAAATACAGCCATACCGGGACATTCCGCAGAGTGCCGCCAAACGTCCGGATGCTTTCGATCATGACCAGAGCCCAGGTTAGCTCGTCCGGATCGTGGGCGAAGGTAGCAAAGACTATTTTCCCTTTTTCCATATTAGCGGGTTCTCCTTTGGGGTTGGATTCATTCAAGACCAGGAGCGTTGGGTTAGAAACGCAGTGTTCCTGAGCGACAGGGATCAAACCGGAATTGTGGAACAACAAGGTAACGATAAGCTGGAAGAAGAAAAGCTTTGTCATATGTTTTTCCTTGAGAACGCATTTTAACTACAATGTCATAGCACAGTTTCCCCGCTTCACTTTATGCGAAGATAATTAATCAGCAATGTCCGGAGCATGGGATTCTTGATCTATCTTTCTTAGTTTTCGGACTTAGGGTTGGACCAGTGCGAATGGATGATTTTCCATTCACCTCCGATCAGGTGATAGACTTCAGTACTATTCCAGCGGGATGTGATCTTACCGTCTTTCGAATAGTTGTTGAGATTGAAGGTCAGGATTCCGACGTCACCATGCAATTGTATTTTGGTATTTTTAATCTCAAAACGGTCGATGTGAAATTTCCCCTGGAGACTGGACATGTATTTTTCAAAAGCATCCCCGCCATCCAGCCGGTCATCCAGGGTTGGATCGAAATAGGTCATCTCGTCCGTGCTGAGTGCGGCAAAGCCGGACGTATCCCCCTCACTCCATTTTTCCAATGCCGCTTTCTCCAAGCTAAGGATAATATCTTCGGGTTTTTTCATATCATGTCCTTTGGTGGTTTTTCCTTTGTGGGTAGGCGGGGGCGCAGGGCACCTGACTTATCAGGCTTGCTGGCGACAATGCTCAATAAATTGAGCAACCACAATCACCCCGGGCTTTTGTTACAATCCACTAGTAGTGTAATCGTTGACTATCTGTTCCAATAAATCCAAAGGCAGACTTCCGTTTTCGAGCACCGTCATGTGAAAATCCTTCAGATCGAATTTTGGTCCCAACTCTTTTTTGGCTTTCTCCCGCAGCTCCATGATCTCCAGTCTCCCCAAAGTATAACAGGTGGCTTGCCCGGGCCAGACGGTGTATCGGTCGATCTCGGAATCGGAGCTCCAACCCAGGTTATCCTCCATGTATTTCAAAGTTTGTTCCTTAGACCATCTCTTATAATGAATACCGGCATCCACCACGATGCGCACTGCCCGGAAAAGCTGGGAATTCTGCTCGGACAGACGAGAATAAATATCGGGCAGCCAGCCGATTTCACCAGCCAGCGCCTGGGTATACATTGCCCATCCCTCAACGAATCCGTTGAAGTACAGCAGGTTCTTGAACAGACGTTTTTGAGTCAGCTCCTGCTGGAGGGCTATTTGATAATGATGCCCGGGTACAGTTTCATGATAGACTAAAGTCCTCATGCCGGGCTTGGAGGGATAATAAGACAGATTGATATAAAATACCCCTTTTCTTTTACCGTCCAGGGATGCCGGCTCGTAGTAGGTCAAGCCGCTCTGTTCCTTATATTGGGGGACGGCCTGGACCATGACCTTGGTTTTGGTGATATATTTGAATGCCTCAGGCAGTCGCAGTTGGGCGCTGTCGATATAGGTCTGGTAATCATGAAGGATCGTCTGTCTGCTTCCCGGCACGTCCGGATAATTGTACTTATCGCTGTTTTCAGGACGATTCATCATGGTCCAGTAGTCGTTCATCAATTCCCCGTAGGTTTTGTCACCCCTTATTCCCAGCGAGTCCAAGAGGAGTTTGGCTTTTCCCTGAAGCGATTTTACTTCCTTCAATCCCATCTGATACACCTGCTCCGAGGTCAAGGTGGAAGTGGTTTGAGATTTCAAGCAATATTGATAGTATTTTTCCCCGTCCGGCAGTTTCCATACGCCCGGTATGGTATCTGCATCAGGCAAGTAGATTTTCAAGTTTCTTATGAAGTTTTCGTAAGCCGGATAGACTTTTTCGCGGATGGTCAATTCGGCTTTGTGTCTTAGATCCTCCGCGGTGGTCGGATCGATACCGCTTAAAAGAGCAAGTTTGCGGTCGAAATCCTGATACAAAAGATTTGCCTTCGGCTTCGGCTGGATGAACTCCTCCATGGAGACGATGAGCCGGTTAGTGATAAAGATGGGCGGACGAATGCCTTTCTTCTCCTGGGCGTCGATCTGCTTTTGGGTTTGCTCTAACCGGAGCGGGATTTTCTCCAGTCGGGCGAGATAATCGTTGGCGTCCTGCAGGTCGGCGATGGTGTGGTATTCGGTCAAGACGTTTGTTACCTGGCTATGTGCTCCGGTTAGATGATCGATGAAATACTTATGATAAGCGAACTTCTCCCCTTCCAACTGGGTTTCCAAATACCACTTCAGGATCTTAAGATCGATATTCTGAGAGGTGTTAATTTTGGTAGCGTCTATCTTTCTTATTTCATCCAGATACTTTCTATCGAGATCGTAGTTGGCTTTTATGCCCGCATCGG
>JBDROD010000270.1:0-5669 GCA_043810415.1 Candidatus Zixiibacteriota bacterium
GACTTTTGGAGCGCAACCTACTTGTATAAAGAGAATACCAAATAGGAAAAATGAGATGAAAAGAAATTTTCTCAAACTAAAGCCTCTTTTTTTGTGCTTCTATCTTTCAAACCTTCCGTACTTTCAAGAGAAACTCAAACGGAACAAGAACTTGTAGATCGATTCATGAATAGCCCCTGCCATTATATCATTGATATTCCTGGCTGATTTGATAATTGGGGGCTTCCTTGGTGATGATCACGTCGTGGGGATGACTTTCTCGCAGTCCAGCATAAGTGATAACTACAAATTCCGCCTTTTGAGACAACTCCTTTATATTCTTAGCCCCGCAGATTCCCATGCCGGCTCTGAGCCCCCCCACTAATTGATAAACCGACTCGGAGAGATTCCCTTTATACGGCACCCGTCCCTCGATCCCCTCCGGGACCAGCTTTTTTGCTTCCAACAGATGTTCTTGGAAATATCTGTCCTTTCCTCCCTTTTTCATAGCCTCGATGGAGCCCATCCCCCGGTACATTTTGAAGGTCCTGCCCTCAAACAGTATGGTCTCCCCCGGGCTCTCCTCGGTGCCGGCGAAGATGCTTCCGATCATCACCGCAGCGGCTCCTGCCGCCAGGGCTTTGGAGACGTCCCCGGAATACCTGATCCCTCCGTCGGCGATGACCGGGATGTTATATTTCGAAGCGGCATCGGCGCAATCCACGACGGCGGTGAACTGCGGCACTCCCGCCCCGATCACCACCCGGGTGGTGCAGATGGAGCCGGGACCAACCCCCACCTTGATGCAGTCCGCTCCCGCCCGGATCAGATCCTCGGTCCCCTCCCGGGTGGCGACGTTGCCCGCCATCAGGGGGACCTGGGGGAACTTCTGCTTTATCTTGGCGACTGAATCCATCACCCCCCGGGAATGCCCGTGCGACGAGTCGATCACCAGAAGATCCACCCCCGCATTCACCATAGCGGAGGCGCGGGCCAGCATGTCCTGTGCCACCCCCACCGCTGCCCCGACCCGCAGTCTGCCCCGAGAATCTTTGCTTGAATTGGGGAACTGGAGGTTCTTCATGATGTCCTTGACCGTGATCATCCCTTTTAGATTTCTCTTTTTATCCACGATCGGAAGCTTCTCGATCCGGTTCTTGTGCAGGATCTCTTGAGCCTGCTCCAGGGTGGTCCCTTCGGGCACGGCGATCAGCTTTTCCTTGGTCATCACCTGGCTGATCTTTTTGCTCAAATCCTTTTCGAATCTCAAATCCCGGTTGGTCAATATCCCCACCAGCTTTCCTTTTTTGGTGACCGGGATGCCGGAGATGGAGAATCTCTTCATTACCTCTAGGGCTTCACCGATCATCTTGTCCGGCGGCAGGGTGACCGGATCCACGATCATCCCGCTCTCCGATCTTTTCACCTTATCCACCTCGGATGCCTGCTCTTTGATGGTGAGGTTCTTGTGAATCACTCCCATCCCCCCCTCCCGGGCCAAGGCGATGGCCAAGCGGGACTCGGTCACCGTGTCCATGGCTGCGCTCAGGATGGGGATGTTCAGCTTGATCTGTTTGGTTATGTAGGTGGAGACGTCCACATCTTTGGGAAGCACGTCCGATTTGCGGGGAACCAACAGAACGTCGTCAAAGGTCAATCCGGGTTTCTCTCTGATTTTTATTCTCATCGCTTTTGATCTTTTAGAGTTAAAATCTTTCCATCGATTTTTTTCACGATTTATCGTTTACCCTAAGGAATCTGCAATCTTTTGAGCTTATTTATCCGATTCCTCCGTCCAGATAAAAATCCGTCCGCAGTTGTCGCAGGTGAAGATCTTATCCCCCTTTCTTATCTCCTGGATGATCTGGGGAGGGACAGATTTGTGACAGGCTCCGCAGGCTCTCCTGCGGATGGCCACCATCACCTGGTTGCCTCTTCCCTTCCTCACCCGCTCGTAGGTGGCCAAAAGCTTTTTGTCTATCCGCACGGTGATGTTTTTCCGATCCCCCTCCTTGATCTTGACCTTATCCTCGATCGAGGAGAGCTGTTCTCTCAAACCCACCAGCTGAGAGCTGTTGTCCTTCTGCACCTCTTCCAGCTTCTGTTGGAATTGCTTTATCTGTTCCTTAAGCTCATCCAGTCGGGTGAGGGTTTTTAAGATATCCTCCTCGGTGGAGGCGATCTTGACCTTGCGGTTGGCAATCTCGGTGGTCAAGGCGTCATATTCCTTGTTGGTTTTGATCTCCTTCATCTGCTTTTGGAATTTGGTAAGATCCGTATTGAGGGTGGCCAAATCCAGTTCCAGATTGCCGTGAAGAATGTTCAGCTCCTCCAGCTCTTT
Source organism: Candidatus Zixiibacteriota bacterium (assembly GCA_043810415.1). Taxonomy (GTDB): domain Bacteria; phylum Zixibacteria; class MSB-5A5; order MSB-5A5; family SM1-73; genus CAIVRH01. Next base: position 2,321 of record JBDROD010000270.1, read on the forward strand.
TTCCGAAGCACCAAGCGCATACCGGGTGATCTGGACCTCCTTCTCCAAGTTGTTTATCATCTCCGGCAGATAATCCTTTGACCTTTCCAGCTCTCCCAGATCGTAATCGATGTTTTGAAGCTTCTGCATCATCTCCATGTCTTTTTCTATATCCATTCCCACTCTCCTTGCTATAAAAACAAAAAAGTGTCTCGCATTTTTGCGGGACACTTTATTACTTTCTCTCTTAAAACCGTCAGGTAAATTAGAAATATCTTTTTCAACTTATCCTCACTCCCCCGCTTGCTTAAAACCGCTTGTGTCTCCTTGAAAATTAGGATCTGGATCAAAGCTCGTTTTTCGTTGACAGGTTTAGGTCTAGTTCGATAAACTCACTACCAGTCGGTTAAGTATCGTTTTCGAATTACATTTTCGTTTACCGATTCCTTCCTTTTGCCAAACTCGACACCCGATTACCGAATGACGATAGACGATCCGAATTTGGATCCATAGGATACGCACCTGACACCGATTAACGTTTAGCGAAACCTTTTTAACATGGTGGGCAATACTGGATTCGAACCAGTGACCTTTCGGATGTGAACCGAACGCTCTAACCAACTGAGCTAATCGCCCGGGTATTTTCTTTTTGATTAAATGATTACAGGGTTCCTCCACATTTTCATGGCTCAATATATTATAATTAATCCTCTTTGTCAATATCACTTAAACATTTCCTAAAAAAAAATTCAAATCGTCAGAATCTTGAGATTTTTGGACCGGGACTGAGACTGAGACCGGAAAAAATTATATTGACCAGTCCCGGTTTTAACTCTTCAATCTATTTTATTCCCGTCTGCCAGAATACAAAACTCCAGATATCGGTATATTCCTCGATGTTCTTGGAAAGCGGGGAGCCGATGCCATGGCCCGCTTTGGTCTCGTAGCGCAAAAGTATAGGGGCATCCGAAGAGGTGCCTGCCTGCAGTCGGGCGGTCATCTTCCGGGCGTGCATGGGGTCGACCCGGCTGTCCGAGTCTGCGGTCAAAATCAACGTGGCGGGATAAGGCGTATTATCCTTCACCCGATGGTAAGGGGAATATGCATAGAGCCACTTAAATTGAGTGGAATCCTCCGACGAGCCGTACTCGGGAATCCATAGTTTGGCGATCAAAAATTCATGGTAGCGGATCATGTCCAACAGCGGATTGCCGCATATCACCACCCGGAAGAGATTGGGCCTTTGGGTCAATGCCGCCCCCATCAGAAGTCCGCCGTTGCTCCCTCCGGAGATAGTCAGGCGCTGGGAATCGGTGTATCCTTGAGCAATCAGCCATTCGGCGGCAGCGATGAAATCGTCAAAGACGTTTTGCTTATTGCCCAGCATTCCGGCTTTGTGCCACTCCTCGCCGTATTCCCCTCCCCCTCTTAAATTCGGAACGGCATAGATGCCGCCTTTTTCCAACCAGACCAGAATGGACCGTGAAAAATGAGGAATAGAGTTAACATTGAAACCACCATATCCGGACAAGAAGACAAAGTTGTTCCCCTCCGGCTTAATACCTTTTTTGTGCACGAGAAACATCGATATTCTGGTTTTATCTTTAGATTCGTACCAGACCTGCTCCACCTGATAAGCCAAAAGATCGATATTTGCCTTAACCTGATCGGTGAGTTCCAACCGGTGGGAGGGAAGATCGTAGTGATATATGCTGGGCGGGATGAAATAGGATTCGAAGCTGAAGAAAATCTCCGACCCGTCCCATTCCCCGTTGAGTCCGTAAACCGAGCCCAAGGCGGGCAATTCAACGTCCCGAAGAAATTTGCCGGAGAGGGTAAATATCTTCACTTGGGAGTAAGCATTATGCGGGTATTTCGTTACCAGCCAGTCCCCGACTAACTGCGCTTGTTCCAGAACGGACGTATCCTGGGGGATCAATTCCTCCCAATTATCCCGGGAAGGGTTTTTCAGGTTAACCTTGAGCAGACGATATTTCGGAGCCTGGTAGTTGGTGTGCAGATAAAGGTCGTCTCCCACAATCTGCCCTGAAAAGAGGGCATCTTCCCCCTCCACGACCGGGACGAACCCATCCGGTCGGGCGATTCCGGAAGTGTTTTGAAGGTCCTGAAAATAGACATCCGATTTATCCCAACCTTTGAATATCGAAAGCAAAAGATAACGATTATCCGGGGAGAGGGAGACGGCATACATCTCGGTCATCTCTCTTCCCTGGCCGAATATCCTGGGGTCGTTTTCCGGGTCTGCGCCCAGCTTATGGTAGAAAAGATGCTGATGGTAATCCTCTTCCCCCTGGGGCACGGTACCGGGGGCAGGATAGCGGGTGTAATAGAAAGCGCCGTTGTCTTTTTTCCAGGCGACGGCGGTGTATCTGGTTCTGGTGATTAAGTCTGACAACTTTTCCCCGGTCTGGGTGTTTATAATATACAAGGTGCTCTGTTCGCTGCCATCTTGGGAGAGACCGTAAGCCAAAAGCGTCCCATCGTCCGATGGAAACCACCAGTCCAGCGACACCAAACCTTCCCGGCTCAAAGTAATGGGATCGACCAGCACCTTTTCCCGGCCGTTCATCCCCTCCCGCATGTAAAGAATGGGCTGGTTTTCCTTTCCCTCTCTTTTGGTGTAAAAAAGCCGCCCCCGGTAAATCTGAGGGGTGCCGATCTGACCGATCGACAATAGCTGTTCCAACCGGGTTTTGATCTCATTCCGTCCGGGGAGGGAATCCAAGATGGATCGGGTGTAATGGTTCTGCTTCTCCACCCACAATCTGGTTTCCTCGCTTTGCGCATTCTCCAGCCAGCGGTACGGGTCTTCCACCTTCTGTCCGTGAATCGTCTCTGCCGTCGAATCAACCCGGGTGGATGGAGGTTTTCTTTTCATAAATCTCTCCTGGGAATTTGATTGAGCCAACAAGGGGTTTGAGTACATGGTTATCAAACCCAAAAGAAGAAAACAAAAAAAGCTAGCGATAAGAATGCGCCATAAACTTGTCTGAATCATAACAGGCCTTTATTATGGGTGAATTGGTTTCGGAAGCCATATTTTTTATAATACGCATCCAGAAGGAAAGGGGCAACAGAAAAATTCCCAAACCGACCGACGGTTTAGCGGATTTCACATATATTCCTTGGTATAGCGATTATTATCAAAATGCGGGAGGGATGATTTTTCTCGCACCGCTTCCCTAACTGTATGGGGCATTTGCGAAAAAGCAAAAAAAAACAGTTGACAAATAAAAAAGGGTATCTTATACTTTGGCAAAATTTCACGGAAGTGGATAATTAAACAGAGGTGTTAAGTTACAGGTGTACAAAATGATTGGATCAAAAAATGAAAGGGGGTGATGTACCG
>JBDROD010000271.1:0-8384 GCA_043810415.1 Candidatus Zixiibacteriota bacterium
TGGGAGAATTCCCCAGCCGAAGTAACCACCCTAATATACCTTTTTAAGATCAAACCCAGAGCTAAAATACTAGATCTTTGCTGCGGGCCGGGAAGGCATGCTTTTGAGTTATCCCCCCGCGGTTTATCAGTGGTGGGAGTGGATAGAACCAAAATCTATTTGGACAAAGCGCGTAAACATGCGGAGACCGAAGGATTGAAAGTTGAGTTCATACAGGAGGATATGCGAAATTATTGTAAACCCGGAACTTTTGACGCAGTCGTCAACCTGTTTACCTCCTTCGGTTTCTTTGAGGATCAAAGAGAGGATGAGCTGGTCCTGAAAAACGTATACCGGTCTCTGAAAGAAGGGGGCGTCTTCGTAATCGATATTATAGGCAAGGAAGTGATCGCCCGCATTTTCCAAGAGCGGGATTGGTCGGAAGAGGATGGTGTTTTATTTCTGGAGGAAAGAAAAGTTACGAAGGATTGGAGCTGGTTGGAGAATCGATGGATCTTAATAAAAGGAGAGAAACGCGAGGAGTTTCACTTCTCTCATCGTCCCTATTCGGCGGTTGAGCTTGTTTCTCTTTTACAGGACAGCGGATTCAATACCATCAATATTTACGGTGACCTGGCAGGTTCACCGTATGATCACAAAGCCAAAAGGTTGGTGGCGGTAGCACAAAAATAGTGAATTAATCTATACTTCACATTGGTGTTCCTGACCAATGGGAAATGAGACGTCGATGAACCATTTATCAATAACCAGGATTTCGGTTATGAAACAACTCTTACTTCTGATAGCTCTATTGGGAATGGTTAGCTGTAACTGCTTTAGAAGTTCACCTCCGGTGAACGAGATTAAATCTCCTAAAGTTACTTCTCCGGAGATTAACTCCGACACCTTCATCGAGATTAAAATGGAGGGCGGCGGATTTTATGGGGGTGCAAATCCGGTCACCGAAAACACCAAGCTGATCAAAAGTGACGGAACGGTGGTAATCCGCAATAAACAGATGTATACCGGTGGCAAGGAGAACACTTTTTCAATTCCGAGAGGCCAGGTTGAAGAGCTGGCAAAGCTTATCTATGATAATGGTTTCTTTAGTATGAAGACACTCTACGATTGCGACAAGTCCAACCGAAGCTGTCAGGATAGGAAAATCAAATACCCGCCGGCGGTCCCTTTGAAGATCGATGTCACCATCGGTCAAGTCAGAAAGCAGGTGACCGTAACGGTCTACGAGAAGGGAATGGTGGAATATCCGGATGAGTTTGCATTAATCGCAAACAGAATAGATGAACTGACAAATCAGGAGAAACTGAAATAATTTATGTTTGTCGGGTAGCTCGCCATACGGCTCGCAATCCGACCATCAGAATAAATCGGATAAATCCGACCTTTACAAGAGAAGGTGCTTTATGAATCTGTACGAATTGATGATGAAGCGAAGATCGGTTCGGAATTTCAAAGATCAAAAGATTCCGGAAGAGATCGTAAATGAACTGCTGGATGCGGCTAACAACGCTCCCACCGGAGGGAACATCCAGCCCGTTTCCGTTATCGTGGTTCAAGAAGCCGAGAGTAGAAAGAAGCTCTCGGAGATGGTGGGCAATCAACCCTGGGTGAAAAACGCCCCCCTCTCCTTGATCTTCTGCATCGACTTCCATCGGATAAAAAAATGGGCTAACTTTGGCGATGCCGAGTTCAAGGGGAATGATGCGCTGCCGCATTTTTTGATCGCTTATGCCGATCTGATGTGTGCTGCCCAAAACGTGGTGATATTGGCCCAAGGTCACGGCTTGGGATCGGTGTATATCGGCACCATTCTGGACGTGATAGACCAGGCCCGGGAGTATTTCAGCATACCCCGGTTGGTTTTGCCCCTGATGGTTCTCTCGGTCGGCTATCCCAAAACCATTCCCAAAAACGTTCCCAAACTGAAAAGGGAGTTCATCACTCACTGCGAAAGATACCGGGAGCTGGAAGATGACGAGATCAGAAAGGCATTCGAGGATAAATATGGGAGTTTCGAGGATAACGTAAAAAAATACCTGGAAAGAATCTATATCGAAGCTGTGGAAGCAGACAAGCAGGAAAAGCCGGATTGGTCGAATCCGGAATCGATAAAAAAAGAGCTGGCAAGACTGCACATCAAGAACAATGCCCAGTTTCTGTTCCGGTACAAATATCCGACCGACGAGATGATAAAAATGAACGAGGATTTGATTCGTTCATTCAGGAATGCGGGATTTGAGTTCTTTTGATTTTGGTAGGTCGGACTGGCGAAACCCACCCGACAATGTGGGTGTCGGGTAGTCCCGCCTTCAACCAGATAAGCCGACCTATCAGGTTTTTGGGAAAAGGAAATATCATGAAAGCTGGATTCGCAGAAGTAAATGGAGCCAGGTTATACTATGAAGTAATGGGCGAAGGATATACCATTGTTTTGATCCACGCCGGAAAGCTGGACAGAAGGATGTGGGACGATCAATTCAACGAGTATGCGAAACATTATAAAGTCATTCGTTATGATGTGCGCGGTTACGGAAAATCCGAGATACCGCAGAAACCATATTCCGACGTAGACGATCTGCACGGCTTAATGAAATTTCTGAATGTGGACAAAGCTTGCCTGATCGGATTGTCCATGGGAGGGAAAATCGCCGTTGATTTTGCACTCCAACATCCCGAAATGACGAGTGCCCTGATACCGGTTGCTGCAGATTTGGGTGGATTTGCCTGGTCCAGTGAAGAGATTATGCAAGGATATCAAAAAATCATTACGACGGCCAGAGATGAGAGCGAATCCCAGGCGGTGGAACTATGGCTTAAGTTTCCCCTTTTTGCCCCGGCTGTGGAGAATCCCACGGTTGGAGGCAAGGTAAGGAAAATCGTTGGAGAGAACTCTCACGTTTTTTTGTTGAATCCTTTGATCCGGCGCCAGATAAAACCCCCGGCTGTAGGAAGGCTTTCGGAGATTTATGTTCCCACCTTGATAATCGTGGGTGACCGGGATGTATCGGATATCATTGCAATCGCAGATACCTTAGAAAAAAATATTGCCGGATCAAAGAAGGTTGTAATTCCCGGGGCTGGTCATCTGGTCAACCTGGAAAAAGCGGAGGGATTCAATCGGATCGTGCTTGATTTCTTGAGCGAACAACAGTTAGGTTAGGCTGTTCAAAGGCATGAACCGAACGGTTCAGACCAAAGCACTACCCGACACTAAAGAGTAAATTAGAGGGTGATTATGGATTTCTTTTTTTCGGAGGCGCAAAAAAAACTAAGGGAAGAAAGCAGAAGAATAGCAAAAGAATATTTGCTCCCGAAAAGATCCTATTATGATGAGACCGAGGAGTTCCCCTGGGAGGTGGTAAAGATCTTGGCCGAAGCCGGTCTTTTTGAATGTTTCATCGCCCAAGAGTACGGCGGCCGGGGCGGGGGGGTGACCGAGATGGCCATCGTCACCGAGGAGCTATCCCGGGTCTGCGCCGGTATCGCCTTGGCTTTCGCCGGGACCGGTCTGGGAACGTATCCCATTATATTATTCGGGAACGACGAACAGAAGAAAAAATATCTTCCGGATATTGCCCGGGGAAAAAGCCTGGCCGCTTTCGGTTTGACCGAGCCCAATGCCGGATCGGATGCCGCGAGCATAGCCACCTCCGCCAAGCTGGTGGGGGATGAATATATCCTGAACGGAACCAAGCAGTGGATCACCAACGGCGGTGAAGCGGAAACATATACCATTATTGCCATGACCGACAAGACCAGGGGTGCCCGGGGCGCATCCGCCTTTATAGTGGAGAAGGGTTTCCCCGGCTTTTCCTTCGGGAAGAAGGAAAAGAAGATGGGAATCAGGGCATCCGCCACCCGCGAGTTGATCTTTGAGGATTGCCGCGTGCCCAAAAACAATCTTTTGGGTAAAGAGGGGATGGGATTTATACTAGCCATGAAGACCTTCGACTGTACCCGACCGGGGGTGGCGGCACAGGCGGTGGGAATTGCCCAGGGGGCTTTGGACGAAGCTGTCATCTATGCCAAATCCCGGGTTCAGTTCGAAAAACCGATCTCGTCGTTTCAAGCCATCCAGCATAAATTAGCGGATATGGCTACCCTGGTGGAAGCCGCCAGAGCCTTGGTTTACAACGTAGCAATTGCAATTGACAAGGGTGAATTGAAAAGCTCTAAGGAATCGGCCATGGCAAAGCTTTTTGCCTCGGACGTGGCGATGAAGGTAACCAGCGACGCCGTGGGTATATTCGGGGGATACGGTTACCTCCGGAATTACCCGGTGGAGAAGATGATGCGGGATGCCAAGATCACCCAGATATATGAGGGAACCAACCAGATACAGAGGAATATAATTGCTCTGAATTTGATCAAGGAGAGTGGGAAAAAAGTTGAATAGAAAGTGAGTTAGAATTCTGACAGATGTTAGAAAAATAATATCCCCTATTGCCCCCCTTAGCAGAGGGACAAAAAACAGTCCCTCCCCTGATAAGGGGAGGTCAGGAGGGGTTATTGGAAAGGGCAAAAAGACCATAATGTTAGAATGCATTTAATCCGATTATTATAATGAGGAGGGAAACGTGTCGGATACTAAGATAACAGATTCGGTCAAAGTTGAGCTAACCCCCAATTCCGTCAAAGTCCTGGAGCGGAGGTATCTGCGAAAGGACGAGAAGGGGAAGATCATCGAAACCCCGGAGGAGTTGTTCTTAAGGGTAGCCCGGACAGTGGCGGAGCCGGATAGGAAATACGGTTCCACCGATTTGGAAATCGAAAGAACGGTGGAGGAATTCTACCGGATGATGGCAAAATTGGAATTCATGCCCAATTCCCCCACGCTGATGAACGCCGGCCGTCCTTTGGGCCAGCTTTCCGCCTGCTTTGTCATCCCCATCGAGGATTCCATGGAGTCGATCTTCACCGCGGTGAAAAACACCGCCTTGATTCACAAAAGCGGCGGCGGGACCGGGTTTTCCTTCTCCCGCTTGAGACCGCGGAATTCCCCGGTGGCGTCCACCAGCGGGGTGGCTTCCGGACCGGTCTCCTTTATGAAGGTGATAAACGCCGCCACCGAGGCAGTCAAGCAGGGTGGAACCAGACGGGGGGCGAACATGGGAGTTTTGCGGGTGGATCATCCGGACGTACTCGAGTTCATCACCTCCAAGGATAACCTAAATGAGCTGACCAATTTCAACATCTCCGTGGCGATCACCGACAGCTTCATGCAGGCGGTGGAAACCGACGGGACTTACGATCTGCTCGATCCCCGCACCAGAAGACCCTACCTCAAGGACGGAAAGCCGGTCGGTTTGAAAGCCAGGGAGGTTTTCAATCTGATCGTGGAACACGCCTGGAAGACCGGCGAGCCGGGAGTGATGTTTTTGGACAAGATGAATCAGGGCAATCCCATCACCAAGGTGGGTTTGTATGAATCGACCAATCCCTGCGGCGAACAGCCGCTTCTTCCTTACGAATCCTGCAATCTCGGCTCGATCAATCTCTCCAAGATGGTCCGGGCGGTGGTGGATTCAAGCGACCGCACCACCATGTATCGCTACGAGATCGACTGGGACAAGCTGGAGAGCACCATCCGGAAAGCGGTCAACTTTTTAGATAACGTGATAGATGCCAACCGCTATCCCCTGCCGGAGATCGAGAGGAACACCAAAGCCAACCGGAAGATCGGGCTGGGGGTAATGGGATGGGCAGACATGTTGATCCAGCTGAAGATCCCCTACAATTCGCCCGAAGCGGTAAATCTCTCCGAGCGGGTGATGGGGTTCATCGAGGATAAGTCCCACCAGGCCTCCACCCAGCTGGCGCAAAAAAGAGGCAATTTCCCCAATTGGGAAAGAAGCGTCTATTTCGAAAAACAAACTCCCCTGCGCAACTCCACCGTCACCACCATCGCCCCGGCAGGGACCATCAGCATAATCGTGGGATGCTCATCCGGGATCGAGCCGCTCTTTGCCGTCTCTTACGTCCGCACGGTGATGGACAATACCAGAATGGTGGAGGTCAATCCATTCTTTTTGAAGGAAGCCAAGGAGAGGGGATTTTACAGCGAGCAGTTGATGGAGAAAATTACAGAGAAAGGCACTATTCAGGAATTTGACGAAATCCCCGACGATATCAAGAGAATTTATGTCACCTCTCACGATACGGCGCCGGAATGGCACGTGCGTCATCAGGCCGTTTTCCAGAAGTTTACGGATAACGCCGTCTCCAAGACCATAAATCTTCCCAACCAGGCGACGGTCGAGGATGTGGAGAATGCTTACAAATTAGCTTACCAGTTGGGCTGTAAGGGAGTGACCATATACCGGGACGGCTCTCGGGACGAGCAGGTTCTCTCCACCAAGAAAGAGAAGAAAGAGGAAGAAAAGATCGTTCCGGCGGACCGGCCCGTTACCCTCTCCGGTTTTACCGACAAGATCAAAACCGGTTACGGCAACCTCTACGTCACCGTCAATATACTCAGCGGCAAGCCGTTTGAGGTATTCGCCCAGATAGGAAAATCCGGTTACTCCACCATGGCGGATACCGAGGCGATCTGCCGGTTGATCTCATTGGGTTTGAGAAGCGGCATCGGGGTGGATAAGATCATCGAGCAGCTGGTGGGAATCGGCGGAGCGTCGCCGGTGTTCCAGGAGGGCGGGCTGATCATGTCCATTCCGGATGCGATTGCCCAGGTATTGACCCGGCATTTCGGCAAAAATCAGAACCACAATCGCGATATAGACCTCACCTTGGAATTCTGCCCGGACTGCAGAGCGAAATTGAAACACGAATCCGGCTGCATCGTCTGTTCGCAGTGCGGCTTTTCGAGATGTTGAGGAAATATCTACATACTAACCTTCTCCTTAAATTAAGAAGTGGTTTTTCTTCCTCTCCCCTCAGGGGAGAGGATTAAGGTTAGAGGGAAACATATATGCTTATTGTAACAGACAACTTGTTATTTAACATGTAAGATAGTTTAGAGACAAAGCTTATTATGCGGAAATCGTATAATTAATAGTCTGGTATAAGAAATAGTAGAACATGCACTTGTGAGATTTCATGCCGTTTGAGATAATAGGTGGAATTAAGGATATTAAGGTGCTCGCCGTTGGAGGTAAGATCCGGGATATCATGCGACTCCGTAAACAGCATGGTCTTGGTCGGTGGCGAAAACTTAAAGGTTCTGCAAAAATCCGTCTTCAAAATGGAAGAATCCGAAAAGCTGAATTGCACTGGTATGAAGCTCATGGAATCGGAAGAAAGAAAATTAAAATAAAAAGGTTTCTGGATTGACAAAAATGACAGAAAAGAGAAAAGAACAGGTATTCGCGCTTTGCATTGAGAATAAGGATTGCGAGGATCTGGAAAAGCGTAAGATATATGAAGTCTTGCCTGACGATGAAGCCGCCAAGGAAGGATATCTGAGAGTAATTGACGAGTCAGGAGAGGACTATCTCTATCCGGAGTCTTATTTTATCCTCATCCACCTGCCTAGGCAAGCGCAAAAATCCCTCCAGATGTCACGATAGCGAGTTCGTATTGAACTGCTTAGAATAAGTGGACATTGCGAATTCTGCCCGGACTGCGGAGCGAAACTGAAGCACGAGTCCGGCTGTATCGTCTGCTCGCAGTGCGGCTTTTCGAGATGTTAAAAAAGATAACTCACCGCTGACTGAACGGATTTGGCTGATATCACTGATAATGAAAGTCGGATTCTAACACAAACGTAAGTCGAAGAAAATGTTAGAAGCAATAAGGGTTATTAATAACCTGAAAAAAACTGGCCTAATAAAAAACTATGCCATCGGGGGCGGGTATGCATTGAACTATTACCTGGAACCTATACTCACATATGATTTGGATGTTTTCATTTTGATCGAAGCGGAAGAAAATTTCTCCGCTTTGTATGAATTTTTCAGGAGTAAAAGATATAAATTGGAGAACGTTTATATCGTTATAGGTGGCTTACCAGTGCAATTTTTGCCAAGTTATATCAATCCTCTAATAGAAGAGGCAATTAGAAAAGCCAGGAAAATAAAATTTAAAGGTGCATCTACGAAAGTTATCAGCGTAGAATATCTAATAGCCACTTTACTTTTGGCTTTCAGACTGAAAGATAGAATAGTCATTCCTCAATTGTTGAAACAAGCAGACAGAAAATTGCTCAACAAAATTATAAAGAGATTTAGCGATGAAAAAACTCCTCTGGATAAAAGATTCCGAAAAATTCTGGAAAGTATTTAGTAAAGAAAGAGAAAAGATACGAAAGAAAAGAAGAAACCTTCCTTTTTCTAAGAAGATTGAAATATTATCTTCCATGCAAAAGCTTTTCCCAAAAAACCGATAGTCTGTTATGCCGTAATTCATTCCCGATACCATATTTATCA